>JANMST010000384.1:0-5117 GCA_031389635.1 Acidimicrobiia bacterium
GAACCCACGACCTCCCGCTTACAAGGCGGGTGCTCTACCAACTGAGCTACGCCAGCAGGACAGACGCCAGCAGGAAAGACGCCAGACGCCCGAAGGTTACCCAGCCCGCACGCGCATGATCTCATAGGCGCCGAGGGCGGCGGCCACCGAGGCGTTTAGGCTCTCGACCCCGGTGGCAACCGGAATCGAAGCGACTACCTCGCAACGTTCGGCCACGAGGCGGGAGAGGCCGCTCCCCTCCTCGCCGACGACCAGGGCCACGGGTTCGGACAGCAATGCAAGCCCAAACAGTTGGGTGGCCGACCCGGCGGCCAGACCGACGGTCCACATTCCTCCCTTGTTCAAGCGGGACAAGGTGTCGGCAATGGAGTTGACCACAGCCACCGGCAAGCTCTCGAGGGCGCCTGCCGCGGCCTTGAAGGCCACGGCCGAGAGTGGCGCCGCTCTTCGTCCGGCGACGATGAGACCCGTCAGGCCGGCGGCATGAGACGAACGGGCCACCGCCCCCAGGTTGTGAGGATCGACCACGTGGTCGAGGACCATCAGCGCGGCCCGCGGCACGTCGAGCAATTCGTCGACGGACTTGGAAGCGATCGGCCGGGACCGGGCGACGACACCCTGGGGAGTGGACGTCTCGGCTAGGTCGGTCACGTCTTTGACGATGTGGACTCGTGCCCCGTCTTGCTCGGCGAGCGCAGCCAGCGCAGCAAAGTCGGGTTGGTGAGCTCGAGACGCTTCGACCCACAACTCCTGCACACGATGGGCGGCTACCGCCGCCGCCACCGCATGGAGTCCCTCGACCCTATCGCCGAACCCAACGGGCGCCATCAGAAGTGTCCTCAACCACGACGCCGGCATCGGTCAGCCGGTCCCTAATGAGATCTGATCGAGCGAAGTCCCGCTCGGCCCTGGCCTTCGCCCGCAACTCGATGAGCCTGGCAACGACGTCGCCGGGCGAGCCATCATCGACACCGAACTCCGCACCTAGCTCTGCGACCAACTGGGCGATGTCGTCGAGTCTTTCTGCCTCGATCTCGATCCCGAGAACAGAGACAATTTCGTGAATTGCAGCTATCAGCGCATCGGGCGCCTGGCCAAGATCGAGAAGGCGATTGGCCTCGGCCACCGCATCGAAGACAATCGCCAGCGCATCCGGGGTGGCGAAGTCCTGATTCATCGCATGGACAAATCTCGCCATTAGGGCGGGGTCTGGATCGACTGCGATCGGTCTCGGCGCCCGCGTCAAGAAACGCTTGAGCCGGTCGTAGGCCATGGAAGCCGCCGTGACCAACTCCTCGGAGTAGTCCAACGGCGACCGATAGTGAGCCATCAAGTAGAAGAGCCGGAGGCTCATGCCACCGAACCGTTTCACGGCCGCCTGAAGGTCGACCAGGAAACCGGTCGACTTCGACATCTTTTCTCCACCCAGGTTGAGCATGCCGTTGTGCAGCCAGAATCGAGCAAAGGTCTCTCCGGTGGCGCCTTCGGACTGAGCGATCTCGTTCTCGTGGTGCGGAAAGATGAGATCGCTGCCACCGCCGTGAATAGCGAAGTCGGAGCCCAGGTAGCGAAGCGCCATCGCCGAGCATTCGATGTGCCATCCCGGGCGGCCTGGTCCCCAGGGAGACTCCCAGGACGGCTCCCCCGGCTTGGCAGCCTTCCAGAGGGCGAAATCGAGAGGGTCGTTCTTGTCCTCCGAGATCTCGATCCTGGCACCCGAAAGAAGCTCATCGGGACGCCTGCCCGAGAGTTTCCCGTACGACTCCAGCGACCGGACCGCGAAGTAGACGTCACCGTTCTGGGCGGGATAAGCAAGGCCGCGGCCGATCAGGCGGGCGATCAGCTCGAGCATCTCCGGTATGTGCTCGGTCGCTTTCGGCTCGTGGTCGGGGTCGGATACTCCCAGGGCCTCGTAGGTGGAACTGAAGATCGCTGTGATCCTCTCCGCCCGCGCCGTGACCTCCTCGCCGGCAGCCGCCGCGGCGACGATGATCTTGTCGTCGATATCGGTGATATTCCGGACGTAGGTGACGCGGTTGCCGGTCCAGACCAGGTATCGACGGATCATGTCGAACACCACGGCATAGCGGCCGTGACCTACGTGGGGCTCCGATTGAACCGTGGCACCACACACGTACATTCCGACTACACCGGGGTCAGCAGGGACGAGTTCGACCAGTCCTCGGTGAAGGGTGGAGGTGACCAGCATCTGGGTCAAATGGTAACGGTGACCATTGCCAGGGCTGCCAGACCCTCACCCCGTCCGGTGAATCCCATGGAGTCGGTAGTGGTCGCTTTCACCGACACAGCTTCGGTCTCTAGCAAGTCGGCAAGGGCCAGCCTTATGGCCTGACGATGGGGATCGATCCGAACGTCTTGAGCGATGATCGTCAAGTCGACGTTGTTCACGCACCAACCGCTCGCCCGAACCAGTTTCAAGACCGTGTACAGCATCAACATGCTGTCCGCCCCTCGCCACCGCTCGTCAGACGATGGGAAGTGTGTTCCCATATCGCCCAGGCCAACCGCCCCGAGCAAGGCGTCGCTAACCGCATGGGCGGCGGCGTCGCCGTCGGAGGTCGCCTCAAGTCCTCTTGCCGGGTCAACGATCACCCCGCCGAGGATCAGGGGAGGTGTGCCGCCGAAGCGATGAGCGTCGAACCCGAGGCCAACCCTTAGCTGGCTCATCGAGTCGCTATTCGATCGCGGCCACGGCGGCGGTCTCGATCCTGGGCAGTGCCTTGTCGAGACGCTTCGTTGCCTCTTCCTCGTCTTCCTCGAGCGAGAAGGACAACTCGGAGATGAGAGTCATCCTCGCCTTCGAGAGCATCCGCTTGAGAGCGGGCGAAATGCCTTTGGTCTGCTGTGCGAACGAAAGGTCGCGCACCACCTCGGCAACCTGGAAAATGTCACCCGAGTACATCTTCTCCGTGAGGACCTTGTACCAGCGACTCCAGTTGGCTCCGGCCTCCTGAGGCTCGTCCTTGAGGGAAGCCAGCACGTTGCGTGATTGCGTTTTCGAGATCACGGAGCGGACCACTTGATCCACTTTCTCGACTGGAACCATGACGGTCAGGGACTCGGTCGAAATGTCGAGCACGTAATAGTCGCGAACCACCCCCCCGAATTCCCGCTTGATTCGTCGGGCGATGGTGGCGGCCCCGTGCTGAGGATGGACGACTTTGTCTCCGACGCTGTACCGGGAGGTGGCTTTGCCGGGCTTCGGCGGAGGCGGGGCCACTTCCCTGGCCGCTCCCCGGTCGGAACTGCCCTTCCGGCCACCTTCTTTCGGGGCGCTGACCTTGGGCGGCGCCTCATTGACGACAGGGGCCTTCTTGGCGGGCTCGGGCTTCGCATCCGGCTTCTTAGCCTCAGGCGCCTTGGCGGCTGGTGCCTTGGCCGGCCCCTTCTTGACAGGAGCCGCTTTCTTGACAGGAGCCGCCTTCTTGGCAGGAGCCGCCTTCTTGGCAGAGGCTGACTTCTTGGCTGAGTCCAGCTTCTTGGCGGCCTTCTTGGCCGGCACGGCCTTCTTGGAGAGCTTCTTGTTGGAGGCCTTCACCGGTGCGGACTTCTTTACGGAACCCGTGCTCTTGGCGGCCTTCTGACTCTTGGCGGCCTTCTGACTCTTGGCCTTCTGGGGCGCGGCTTTCTTGGCGACGGGTTTCTTTTGAGGCATAGGAGAGTGGCCAGTGTACCCGTCAGGCCGGGTCGGGTTCCCAAGTGGCTGCGGTTGTCCGCCACCGGTCGAAATGGCGCCGCAGCATGGCCGCCCGGGCCGCCCCGATGCCTTCAACCTCTTCGAGGTCCGACTTGCTGGCCGCAAGCATCCCGTCAAGCGAGCGGAAATGACGCAACAGCTCGTCTCGCACCGGCTCCGGCAGTCGCCCGACTCTGCCCAGAAGACGAATCCCGCGGGGGCGAGCCGATTCGTCGAGCTCTGGGAACCCGCTGGCTTTGCCCACTATCGCCAGATCCTCGAGATCCTGATCCTCCAGGACCATCAGCGCCTGGAGCGACTCCGAGATCAGCCTGGTCCGTTGCGGCCGTAAATAGTCGTTGAGGGTGGTCGAGAGAATCTGTTCGACGCCTCGCACCAACTCGGCGAGCTGCACTCGAATCAGCCGGGCCTCGCCTCCGAGAGTGACCGTCTGGATCTCGATCTGATGACCGATACGCCGAACCAGCTCACCCTGTTGGAGAACGTTGACGACGGCTCTGTAGGTGGCGAGACCGGTTACTTCGAGGAGGGTGAGGCGTTCGTCTGCTGAGTCCAGCCGCCGCCGCAAGCGCTCCAGTGTTTGCAGGTCTTGGTTAGCCCGGGCGGTCAGAACCGTGGCGCGCGCCAACTCGATCTTGTCGCCTTCGAAAAAGAGAGTGGCGAGCCTCCGGCCTTCACTAACCGCTACGACCGCTTTGCCGGTCTGGATGGCGACCCGCTCGGCGGTCCGATGCCGGGAGCCTGTCTCGTCTGTGGGGATGTCGGCGTCGGGGAGGAAGTGGACATTGGCGGCGAGGATGCGGTCCCACTCGTCGTCGACGACGATGCCCCCATCCATCTTGGCGAGTTCGGCCAGCCGGGGCGGGCTGAAGCCGACACCCTGCAAGCGAAACCCTCCGGAGCTGATCCCGGTGACACCCGGTCCGGCACCGAGTACCACCAGCGCCCCACTTCCTTGCTGGATGATGCGTTCTAAGCCCTGCCGGAGAGGAGTTCCAGGCGCCAGCCGGGCCAGAAGTTCTAGCAGTCCGTTGTCAGCGGAGGCCACGGTCCCGAGGCTATCACCTAATCCCGGCTCGGAGCATTGCAGACGAGAGATCGAGCCTGCCCCCCGGCTCGGGAGCCACCACTCGCTCGACGCCGACCCGGCGGGTCTCCTCGAGTCGTCTCTGGTGATGGGCCACCGATCTGACCTCGCCGGAGAGACCGATCTCCCCCCAGGCTGCGGTCGACCCGAGCGGTTGGCCGGTGAGGGATGAGGCCAGGGCCAGAGCCAGGGCCAGATCGCAGGCGGGTTCATCGAGGCTCCACCCACCCACCACGTTTACGTAAACCTCCATGTCCGACACTTTGAGACCGGCGTGGCGATTGAGAACTGCCAGGATCTGATGAACCCGAT
>JANMST010000392.1:0-7822 GCA_031389635.1 Acidimicrobiia bacterium
GTGTCGAATTCGCCGCCCGTGAGATCATCGCCGACCTTGCGGTATGCGTCGGGCCTGCCGCATCGTTCAACCTATGCACTGCGTCCGCCGATAGTTGATGTCAGCAAGGCAGGACTCCCTGCGGTGGATCCGATTGACGGATTCTCCGACGCGGATCGAATCTACGGATTGTTGAGTATGAGCAAGTTTATCGATGGGGATTCAAGCGAAGAGGCGATCCGTCAGTACCTTGACGGAATAGGGACCTACGACCTTCTGACCGCCGACGAAGAAGTCGTACTCGCCAAGGGCATCGAACGGGGCCGGCGGGCCGAACAAGCACTCCTTACCGAGCGCGACCCGGACAAGCGCCTCCGCCTCGACCAGGTGGTTACCGAAGGCGAACGAGCGCGCCGCCGGTTCATCCAGGCCAACCTCCGATTGGTCGTCAGTATTGCCAAGCGCTACCCGAACTCGGGCCTGCCCTTCCTCGACCTGATCCAGGAAGGCAACCTCGGACTCATCCGGGCCGTCGAGAAATTCGAGTACCGCAAGGGTTTCAAATTCTCCACTTACGCCACCTGGTGGATCCGCCAGGCCATCACCCGTGCGATCGCCGACAAGTCCCGGACCATCCGGGTCCCGGTCCACATGATGGACACCATCACCCAGATGCAGACCGCCGAGAACACGCTTATCAAGCGACTCGGTCGGGCGCCCAAAGACGACGAAATCGCCGAGGAAGCCGGTCTGACCGTCGGCAAGGTCAGGGAGGCCAAGCGGGTTGCCCCCGAACCGATCTCTCTCTTCGAACCCGTCGGTGAGGACAACGCCACGATCGGCGACTTCATCGAGGATCAAGATGCCGGCGCCCCCTTCGAATTGGTCTTGGCCCGCTTGAACCAGGCCGACCTCCGCGAAGTCCTGGCCCGCCTCAACGACCGGGAACGTCAGGTGATCGAGATGCGATACGGACTCGGGGCCGACGAACCAAAGACCCTCGACGAAGTTGGCCGACTCTTCAACGTCACCCGTGAGCGGATCCGTCAGATCGAGTCCAAGGCCCTCGCCAAGATGCGCAACCCTGGCGGACCCGCCCGTTTGCGCAAGGTCGCCGTCGGTTAAATATTCGAAGTCCGGCGGTCTGGGTTCACCCTCAGACCGCCGAACCCGAATTCCTCTACGCCGATCGAACCAGGTCGATCAGATCCTCTCGCCTGGCCTCCACCGGGATCAGGGCGTCCCCTCGGCGGGGTCGTCCCCTTCCTCGCTTTCGGTGGAAAACCTGCCCGTCCCAGAAGATCACCCCACCCCAGACTCCCCAGTCATATCCGTGACTGAGTGCCTGTTCGAGGCATGCCACCCGGACGGGGCATTCGGCACATAGGGCCTGGGCTGCGGCCAATTGCTCGGGGCGCTCGGAGAAGAACAGCTCGTGCTGTCCGCTTCCGACACATTTTCCTCTGCTCAGAACTTGTTCCATGGTTTCCTCTCAGAATCAATTTGAGGCGGGGGACCCGGTGCCCTTCCGCTTTGAGAAATCGTTGGCGGCAACGAAAAAGACCGCCGGTGGTGCTTCGGCGGCCTCGGAGGGTTTTGGTTCTTACGAGGATTTCACTCGAAGAGAGGCCGCCTGATGGGGGTGCTGGGGTTACCCGTGGAACCGCCGACGCTGATGGCAAGAAGCTGCCGCGCCCGCGGAGCAACGGCTCCCTGGGGGAACCGAGCACCATATGCAGTGTTCAGCATCTTGTTCATTTTCGGGGCCTTCTGAGTGATTACCGGGCCACGTTACGAGGCAGCCGGTAGGGATGTCAAGGTATTAACAAGTAGCCCTCAGCCGATAGCGTCGATCACCGTGCGAAGGCCCTTATCGCGGTTGGGGCCTAGGTCGATCCGCATGATCCGACGGCCTCTGTCCTTGAGGGCCAGGTAGTCGCCCAGGGCCTGGGAGGCGATGACCCGCCCGAAAGTAAGGTCCGTCTCGGGGATCGGGACGTCGTCCATGGGTGTGTCGACCAGCTGGAGAAAGACCCCCGTGTTGGGCCCGCCTTTGTGGAGCTGGCCGGTTGAATGGAGGAACCGGGGGCCGAAGCCGACCGTGGTGGCGTTGCCGGCCCGGTTGCCGATCTTGTGCCTGAGCCCGGTGAGGGCGGTTTCGGTGGCTTGGTCCATCGGCAGGTAGGCGTGAATGCCCACATAATCCCCCGGGCGGATCGAGGCCATCCAGTCGTCCAGAAGATCGGAAAGGACTGGCGAGAAGATGTCGACCAGGTCGGCCCTCCCCGGCTCCCCATCCAGGACTTGCCGGGCCTTCTGCTTGGCCAGTTCGACGTCGGGCTGATTGAAGGGATGGACCCCGAGGACCATCCCGGTCACGGCGGTGGCGATCTCGGCCGTCATCATCTCGGCGGACAGTTGATTCCGATCCGCGACGCGCCGTTCGAGGCCTGAATCCCGACTGGGCGGCTCGACCAGTTCCCCCTGCAGCGCATAGGCGAGAAACGCCCGGTCGTCGCCGTATCTGTCGAAGACCGGTTCGCCCGCAACAGGGACGATCCCCTTTTCGTCTTTGCCGAGGCTCTCAGCTACCAGTTGTTCGAGCCAGCCCGGCAACGCCGCCAATCCGGGAGAGGTGAGAAAAGTGAGCTTGTCGCGGCCTTCCCGGGCCCACTCCCCCCAGGACATGCCGAGGGCGACGCTTTCTTCCCACGAGACCCCCGCCGCCGCTTCGAGCAGAGCGGTCAGATTGGCCCCGATCATCGCGGCCGGAAGGAGGCCGAACGGGGTCAGCGCCGAGAAGCGGCCTCCGACATCCGATGGTGCATTGACGACTGCCCGAAACCCCCGGTCTCTTCCCAGTTGCTCGAGAGAACTTCCGGGGTCGGTGATGGCGATGAAACGGCTGCCGTGGCCGCCGGTTGCACTCCAGAAGAACCGGAATCCGGAGATCGTCTCCAGGGTCCCGCCCGACTTCGAGGAGACGATGAAGATGGTCCGCCGAGGATTGATGGAGTCGGCCACGGCCTGGACTTGATCGGGATGGGTCGAGTCGAGGACCGTCAACGGAGGGTGTCCGTCGGCCACGCCGAGCACCGAGGCGAACACCTCCGGCGCGAGTGACGAACCACCCATGCCGAGCAAGACCACATGGTCGGTGCCATCCTCGATTGCACTGGCAGCAATCGAAACCAGCTCGGGAATCCTGGCGGCCATCGTCTCGGGAAGATCTACCCAGCCGAGCCGGTCGGCCAACTCGGGGGTGTCGGGCTGGCCCCAGATGGTGGGGTCCTTGGCGTTCAGCCTCTCAACGAGTTCATCGGTTGGGATCACCGACGAAGTATGACCGGATCAGTCGGAAGGCGGAAGACGGAAGCTTCCGACTTCCGACTTCCGACTGTTCTAGGCGTCGCCTTCCACGGTGAAACCGGTGGCCATGCCGATTGTGAAGTGCGGGGCACCGCCTTCGAGGGCCGGCTGCTCTCCACCGGCCGCCTGCATCGCGGCGGCCACAGCCTCAGGGTCGGCGCCCTGGGGGATGGCGCAAATCAGAACGTAGCGACCCGGCTGGGTCAGCGTGACCGAAGGATCCCCACCTTCCGGGTTGACGGCGTCCTCCCCCGGCATTGCGACCAGGACACCTTGAAACTCGGTCAGGGACTCCGACTCCTCTTCGGGCAAAGCGAGCAGTTCGTCGACCGAGCGGGTCTCGCCATCGACCAGCTTCAGGACCACCATCTCGTGGAATTCGGCGGCGGACGAGTTGGTGAAGGTCAATTCGGCCCCCGTAGCCACCAGCTCGGGAACGCCTCTAAAGGCATAGTCCTGGCCGGTGACGCTGATGGTGCCGGTGGTCGGCTTTGATCCCCCGGCGCAAGCGGCCAGGGCCAGCCCGGCCGTGAGTATCAACAGTTTCCTTTTCATGATTTCCTTCCCCTTTAGGGTGCCCATCCTCTCAGAGACAGGTTGCGGCCCGGTACTTTTCTGGATGATTCGTTATGGCCGCTACGAAAGCGTTACGGCCTAGGTCGGCGCTACCTTGCCACATGATGCGGAGAACAGCCATTCTGCTGATCGGCTTCGTGGCCGCGGGGGTAGCCACCGCCAAGGCCCTCCTGAAGGACCGGTCGGACCAGGACCAAGACGAGATCGACCTCGCCGCAGTTGCGGCCCGCCGTCGGATCCGGATGCGGGCCAAGCCCTTCATCGGGGCGACTGTTCTTGTGGCCGCGGCCTCGGTCGAACTCGATCTGAGACGGGTTCTCCCGGCCCCAACCGGAGTCGAGATTTCGATGATGATGTTCGGAGGCTCATTGCGAGTCGTAACCCCGCCCGGCTGGGAGGTGGTGAACTCGGTCAAGACCAGAGGAGTGCGCATCACTACGCCCGAGGATGACACCACCGAAGACGCCCCCGTCATCCGACTGGAAGGATCGGCCTGGTTGTCGCGCATCGAGATCATCCAGCGGTCGGTACCTGTGGCGGTCGCTTCGTAGACTCGACTAGACGATCTTGCGATCGGACGCCCATCTCGCCAGCTCGTGGCGGTTGGAAAGTTGCAGCTTCCGCAACACCGCCGAGACATGTGTCTCCACGGTTTTGACTGAAAGATTCAACCGGGAAGCAACCTGCTTGTAGGCAAATCCCCGGGCGATGAGCCGGAGGACCTCACGCTCGCGGGGCGTTAGTTGATCGAGTTCCTCGTCGATCGGGACTGGCAGCCCGCCGGCGAACGCATCGAGGACGAAACCGGCCAGCCTCGGTGAGAACACTGCATCGCCGGCCTTGATCCGGTCGATCGCCTCGGCCAAGTCATCGGCACTGAAGGTCTTGGTGACATACCCGCGGGCTCCGGCCCGGATCATCGCAATTACGTCCTCGGCTGCGTCTGACACCGACAACGCCAGGAACTTGATCTCGGGATTGGTTTCGGTGAGCGCCCCGATGACGGCGAGGCCCCCGCCACCCGGCATATGGACGTCGATCAGGACCACGTCGGGCCGGGTCCGTCGTATCTCGGTGATGGCCTCATCGACATCGGAGGCGACCCCCACGATCTCGGCCTTGCCCTCGAGCTCGGCTTTGACGCCCGCGAGGAAGAGTTGATGATCGTCGACCAGGAAGAGGCGGGTCACGTCTGGGCCCCGATCGCCTTGACCCCCGGCATGATCAAGTGAACCTCGGTGCCTTCACCGGGCCGGCTCTCCACGGCGGCGCTGCCCCCATGCCGCGACATGCGGCCGAAGACCGAGTCGGCCAGGCCGCGGCGATCCGGCGGCACGGACTTCTGGTCGAATCCCTTGCCCTGGTCGGTGACCCACACGTCGGCAGTCTCACCGTCGACTTCGAGGAATATCGAGATCCTCCCGGCTCCGCTGTGCTGGGCCGCATTGATCAGCGCCTCGGTGGCGGCGCCCACAAGGGCCCGGCCCCGATCGTCGAGAGTGGCGTCGCCGACCTTGACCAGGTCGATGGCGACGTGGCGTTCATCCTCGACTCTGGCTACAGCGCCTTCGAGTGCGGTCGACAGCAAGTCCTCGCCCGGAATCGGCGCCCGACCGTAGAGCCAGCCTCGAAGCTCTCGTTCTTGGGATCGAGCAAGCGAAGCCATCTTGCGCGGATCCTCGCTTCGCTGGATCAGGGCGAGGGTTTGCAGCACCGAGTCGTGGAGGTGGGCCGCCACCTCGGCTCGTTCCTCCTGACGGACCCGCTCGCGGCGCTCCTGCCCAAGGTCCTGGGCCATCCGATACATCCACGGGCCGAAGGCGAGGACCAACCCCGCCACGGTGACCGCCACTGCCAGCAGGGTGAACCCGATCTGGGAGACGGCGGAAACGGAACTGAACAGCAGGCCGAGTCCACCGATCACGAGGACCATCCCTCCGATCAATCGAACCACCGACCGGCCGCCGCCGCCATCGGGGAGGATGATCCGCGCCAACGACGGGGACTCGGAGCGGTCCCACAGAGCTGCGGTCCCGAAAGACAAGGTGAATACGACCGCTGTCGCGAAACCGTCTAGGACCAGGCCCATGCCGGTCAAGATCCACAGACCGCCGATGAAGGTCAGGGTCAGCCCGATCCGCTGCCGGGAGTCGATCGGCCGGGGCGGTCGGTCGTCTTCCACGTCGAGGGTCAGACGCCAGAGAACCACATAGATGACGACGCCCAGTCCCCACATGGTGGCAAGGGTGGCGAATGCGGCGCGGACGTAAACGTCGCCCACGCCGAGGCGATCCGCCAGTCCCCCGGCGACCCCTGCGACCACCCTGTCCTGGCGACGCCTGAATAGGGCGAGACGTGTGGCCCACGGATCGACGTTGATTTCAGCCTGGTCGGGGATCGTCATGTGCACTCATGATGTTGGCAGTCCCTCGCCCTCACCGGCAATGAGGAGCATCCCTGAACCCGCCCCCACCTGCCAGGGTCGGAGTGGGGAGGTCCCCGATGGACAACAACCGGCCCGATCCGCACCATTCTCCTTATGGCAAACACACCAGAAACGCCCATCGAGGGCGATCCCCAATCACCCCACTCACAATCAACTGGGCCAGAGTCAACCGATCCGGCATCCGGCGCACCAGACCCCGTCGCACCGGACCCCGAACCGGGTTCCTCCGAAATCCCAGAACCCCCTCGTCCATCCTGGAGCAGGTCGGTTCACTCCACCACGGAACTGCGGCGGCCCAAGCAGGGCCGGATGGTGGCCGGAGTGGCGGCCGGGATTGCCGATCGGGTCGGAGTCGACCGCTGGGTCATCCGACTTGCCTTCCTCGTGCTCTCCTTTGGCGGGGGTAGCGGCATCCTTCTCTACATCGCCGCATGGCTGCTGATGCCCGAGGAAGGCCAATCCGAATCGGTGGGGCAGAGGTGGGCCAACCAGGCGAATAGCACCAGGCCGTGGATCGGAGTGGTGTTCGTGCTGATCGCGGCCGCGATTCTCTTCAGCAACTTCCCGTTCTTCGACGGGGGCCTCCTCTTCCCCACAGCTCTCCTGGTGATCGGAATCCTGTTGTACCGGGGTGACCTCCCCGGGATCAACTGGAAGCCGAAGCCGCGCCCGGACAAGACAGCCAACTCGACGAGTACGGAGACCATCAACACCATGACAATGACGCCCGACTCCCCCACTATCACCCAACCGATAATGCCTGTCGTCGTGAAACCGCGGACCCCACGGTCCCCACTCGGCCAGATAACGATCGGTGTAACCATCATCGTCCTCGGGCTGCTGGCCGCGATCGACCGGGTGGCAACCACGATCGATGCCGACCCGCGTCACTACTTCGCAGTGGCGGTCGTGACCCTCGGACTTGGAGTCCTGGTCGGGACCTTTTTCGGAAAGGCCCGGTGGCTAATCCCGATCGGACTGCTGCTGGTGCCTGTCATGGTCGGGACCTCGGTTGCCTACGCGTTCGACGGCAACTGGGAGACTCCCCAGGTGGTCCGCCCGGCCGGGTTCGCAAACCTGGCAGCGAACTACGAGAAGGGAGCCGGCGAACTCGTCATCGACCTGACAGAGCTGCCATGGAACGGTCAGACGGTCACCATCAGCGCCGAGGTCGGCGTCGGTGAACTGGAACTCTTCGTCCCGGATGGCGTCGCTGTCGAGGCCAGGGGCGACGTGGGTGTCGGAGAGTTCGCCACCGCCGCCGGGTCACAGGGTGGTTTTGGTATCGACCGGACCTACAACGTCGCAGGCAACGGATTGGGAACTGTGGTGGCGACCCTCGAGGTGGGGATGGGACGGATCCTTGTTGAGACCGACGACAACCGGCTCTTCGGCGGCGAAGGGCCCATCGGAATTGATGGCATCGGCGACCTGCTGGTCGACGTCAATTCG
>JANMST010000393.1:0-20362 GCA_031389635.1 Acidimicrobiia bacterium
CAGCACCGAGCACCACCCGCGCTTCGGTCGTCGCCAGGGTCCGGAGGTCGCCAAAGACTCGCGCGGTAATCCCGACGCTGGTGGCGGTCAGGGCGGCACCGATGAACAAGGAGGTGTTGAAGTCGTGACCTAGCAGTTCCATGGCGCCGATTCCGAGCACCATCGGGGCCACTACTCCAACCGAGGCAACCAGTAGCGAAGCTCGGCCTACCCGCCCGAGCTCGCTCAGGTTCATCTCCATCCCGACTTCCAGCAGCAGGAGGATGACCCCGATCTCTCCGAGAGTGCGAAGGACCTCGTCGCCCGAACCGACCAGCCCGAAGAGGGAAGGCCCGATGAGGATCCCGGCGAGGATCTCACCGACTACCGGCGGTACCCCCACCCGCTCGGCCACCTCGGCTGCCAGCTTGGCCGCGACGAGGACGATGAGGATGTCGCGCAAGACCTCGGTGATATCCATCTCAGGCAAGCACTCTCATCGGAACGTAGCGAGAAGGTGTCGATGACAGCAAAGGACGGGCCCGGCCAAACCGGGCCCGTCCTTGTTGGTTTACGACACCTGATCGAATCAGACGCGGGACTCTTGAGGGACCGGGGAGGTGGGTGGTTCGAATACGACCTCGTGGTGGAGAAACTCCGAATAGCCGAGCACACCCATCTCGGGAAGGTCAAGGCCGATCATCTCATCCTCTGCCTTCGAGCGGATGGGGCTGAGCTTGTTGCTCAGCTTGAACCACAGATACACGAATCCACCCATCACGATCCAGATCGTCGCCGCCCCGATCGCCTGCGAGGCAAGCTGACCGAGCCCGAGGCTGAAGTCGGTGAAGATGCCAGTGATTCCCGCTCCGGCATCCACGACGGCCCCGGAGGCGGTCAGGTTCCAGCCTGCGCCATAGGTGCCATTGGCGAATAGCCCGACCGCGAGCACGCCGAACGTCCCGCACACACCATGAACCGAGATCGCACCCACCGGGTCGTCGATCTTCAGCTTCTTTTCGACGAACAGGATCGATTCGATCACCAGGACACCGGCAATCGAACCAATGATGGCCGCTGCCTGCGGGCTGACAAAGGCGCACGGCGCCGTTATCGCCACCAGGCCGGCCAGCATTCCGTCGGCCATCATTCCCGGGTCCGGCTTGCCCAGCCTCCGCATCGACCACAGCATGCCGACGACGGCACCGAAGGCGCCGGCCAATGCGGTGTTGGTGGCCACGACTGCGAACTGAACGTCGGTGGCCGCAAGGGTGGAAGCGGCGTTGAAGCCGAACCACCCGAACAAGAGGATGAAAGTACCGAGCAAGGCCATCGGGATGTGATGACCGGGAAGGGTGTTGGCGCTGCCGTCCTTGTTGTACTTGCCGATTCGAGGACCGAGCACCAGGGCTCCCATGAGCGCCGCGACGCCCCCCATCGCATGCACGATCCCCGAACCGGCAAAGTCGGTGTATCCGTAGCCGAGCCCGAGGTTGTTCCCGAGCTGGCTCAGCCAGCCTCCGCCCCATGTCCAGGCGCCGAAGATGGGGTAGTAGAGGGCTCCGCAAAAGAACCCCCACAGCACGAAGTTCTTCCATTGCCAGCGCTCGGCCATCGCCCCTGTGGGGATGGTTGCTGTGGTGTCCATGAACGCGACCATGTAAAGGAAGTAACCCATCACGGCGGCACCGAACGGTCCCGAGAGGTCGGTGAGGGCAAACCCGCCCTGCCACAAGAACACCCAGTCTCCGATGGAGAAGAGCGCACTTCCGACGGCATGGTCATATCCAAAGTCGAATCCAGGGAGGACATAGCTGTAGCCACCAAACATCAGGCCGTATCCGACCAGAAAGAAGGCGACAAACCCGAGGCCGAAGATGGCGAAGTTGGTGGACACCACATGAGCGGCGTGCTTGGCCCGGCAGAACCCCGTTTCCACCAGGGCGAATCCCGCCTGCATAAAGATCACCAACACCGCCCCGATCACGATCCACAGCAGGTTGACCTGCTGGCCCAACGCGACCATGGCCTCTTCTTGAGCCAACGCCGGGGAAGCCCCGACCAGGACCAAGGCCCCGGTGAGGACGGTCCCCAACATCAAACGTCGTCTACTTCGTGTTCGTCGCATTTGGGCCTGCCCTCCCACATAGAGAAATGCGGCCAGTGGCCGCTTTTGTCGAGTCGCCAGGAACGTACGGAGGTCGTGTTTCCTGTCCGTGCCCTGCCCATGACGGAAAACGATCAGGTTCCTTACAGGGTTCTTACGACGCTTCCGTTCCTGCTTCGAGCACATACCCGCGTTTTCGGACCGTCCGGATGACCAGGCCGATCGGGGCCAGCCGACGACGAAGGCGATGCAGTTGCACGTCCAGTGAGTTACGCCTCACGTCGTCGGAGGTTTGGGTTGCCAGCACCAGGCTGTGGTTGCTCACCATCGACGAGAACTTCTCGATCAGGACCGCTGCCAGACGGGCTTCGATTGGCGAGAGGGCAACCCACCCGTCGGCCCAGGTGAGAACCCCGTCCCCGTCCAGTTTGGGTTTCCGCGGCGCCTCCCACCGCTGGCGGAGGCTTTCGAGGCGGGCCCACATTTCACTGTCGTCGGCCGGGAGCCTGATCCAATCCTCGAGAGGATCGGTGACCACCGGAGGCGGACCATCCTCGAGGAGCAGCAACCTAGGCCGTCCCTCAGAGGCAAGGGACGACCGCATCTCTTGCTCCGAGGGCCACCGCACCATCGCCACAACGACCACGCCTGCAAGAAACGCCCCTTTTGTTTCGCAACCGTTTCACATTGGTGAAAGATGAGCGCACGATGGGCAAACAATGAGAGGGGACGATCGAGGAATGGGTCTTCCATTGATCGAGCGGGCGCTCGACTTCACCAACCGGATTGCGATCGCGGATGGAGCCGGGAGCTACACCTATGCCGAACTCCTCCGGGATTCCGGGCGCGGGGCGTCACGACTCTTGGCCGGCAGCGGCGATCTCGAAGAGGGCCGGGTGGCCTTCATGGTGGAATCCTCCTACGACTACGTCCGGGTGCAATGGTCGATCTGGAGGGCAGGGGGTATCGCTGTCCCACTTTGCCTCACCCATCCCGCACCCGAGTTGGAACACGTCCTCGACACCACCCATCCGACGCTGGCGGTGGCGTCGCCTGGCTATGCGGGCTTGCTGGAACCGCTGGCGCGGTCGCGAGGCATCGACTTCCTTTCGGTCGACGACGTCCAGGAAGAGCCGGCCGCAATGCCTGACGTCGCAACCGGACGCAGGGCGATGATCCTGTTCACGAGCGGCACCACCGGGCGTCCCAAGGGGGTGGTCACCACTCACGCCAACATCGCCGCCCAGATCCGCTCTCTGGTCGAGGCCTGGGAATGGAGCAACGACGATCGAATATTGCTGACTCTTCCGCTGCATCACATCCACGGCATCGTCAACGTCATAGGTTGTGCTCTCTGGAGCGGCGCTCGTTGCGACATGCTGGCGGGCTTCGATGCCGAGAGGGTCATTGAACGCTTGACCGCTGGTGACCTCACCTTGTTCATGGCGGTGCCGACGATTTATCACCGGCTCATTACACATCTCGACAAGGCCTCCCCGGCCGAGCGGCAGAGGTTCAAGGAGGGTTGCGAGAGGCTCCGACTGATGGTTTCCGGTTCGGCCGCTCTCCCCATTCCGGTCCTGGAGCGCTGGCAGGAGTTGAGCGGGCACACCCTGCTCGAGCGGTTCGGAATGACCGAGATCGGGATGGGCCTCTCGAATCCGTTGCGGGGTGACCGGGTGCCCGGCGAAGTGGGACGACCACTGCCCGGAGTGGAAGCGAGGCTGGTCGACGACGCCGGCGAACCTCTCGGCGAGGGAGTGCCGGGCGAGATCCAGATCAAGGGACCGACCGTCTTCTCCGAGTACTGGGAACGACCCGAGGTCACTTCCGAGGCTTTCACTTCAGACGGTTGGTTTCGGACCGGAGACACCGCGCTGGTCGAAGAAGGCAGGTACCGGATCCTGGGGCGTTCGTCGGTCGACATCCTCAAGTCCGGTGGCGAGAAGATCTCGGCCCTCGAGATCGAGGACGTCCTCCTCCGTCACGATGCCGTCGGCGAGGCGGCGGTCGTCGGGATCGACGACGAAGAGTGGGGCCAGCGGGTAGTGGCGGTAGTGATGGCCACGGCGCCGGTCGAGGCGGAGGAGTTGAAGGAATGGTGCCGAGCCCACCTCGCCGCGCACAAAGTGCCCAAGGCGTACCTGTTCACCGACGCCATCCCCCGCAACCCGATGGGCAAAACCCTCAAACCCGACGTGGTGCGCTGGGTTCTTGATCAGATCTGAGGGGGTCGGGCGGGTGCTGTCGCGACCCCGGCTTTCGCGACCCCGCTTTCGCGACCCAGAGGACGCGGTTTACGCGTCCTCTGGGTGATAAAAACGAAGTTAGTTGAGGGCGGCGACCTCGTCCCGCTCGGTCGGGGTCAGGGTCCATCGGGTGGCCGCGGCGTTGGTGCGGACCTGGTCGGGTGAGGTTGCTCCAGCGATCACCGACGGCACCAGCGGATTGGAGAGCAGCCACGCAATCGCAAGCTCCAACACCGTGCGACCGCGGGCGGTGGCGAAACCCGACAGGCGTTCGACCCGGTCGAGGGTTTCCGCGGTCAGCGCAAAGTGGTCCCGGGGCGTCCATGACGCCAGCCGGCTCCCGGGCGGTGCCTCCTGGTTCTTCGAGTACCGCCCGGTGAGGAGCCCGCTCGCCAGAGGGAAATAAGGCAGGAAGGCGATCCCATACTCCGCGCACAGCGGTAGCACATCCTCCTCGGCCTCCCTGCGAAGCAGGCTGTATTCGTTCTCGACCGTGACGAAGCGGGCATGGCCCTTCTCCCGGCTGATCGCCTCGGCCTCAAGAAGCAGATCCGCGGTGAAGTTCGAGCACCCGATCTCACGGACCTTTCCTGCGTTCACCAATTCGGTCAAGGCTCCCAGGGTTTCCTCAACAGGGGTCGCGGGATCCGGGAAGTGGATCATGTAGAGATCGATGTAGTCGGTTCCCAGCCGGCGCAGACTTTGCTCGCACGCTCGGTGGATCCAATCGCGGCCCCTTCCCGCATCGGCCGGATCATCGCTCATCGGCAGGCCGAACTTGGTGGCAACTACCACTTCCTCTCGCCGCGACCCGAGCGCCTTCCCGAGAAACTCCTCAGAGCGACCCGGTCCCGAAAATGGGTGGTCGCCGTAGCCGTAGCGATCGGCGGTGTCGAAGAACGTTATGCCTGATTCGAGCGCCGCCCGGACCACCTCGGTCGAGGCCGGCTGGTCGATCTTGCGGGCGAAGTTGTTGCAGCCAAGTCCCAACAGGGACACTTCCAGCGACCCGATCAACCGGGTATCCACGCAACGACCCCCCTCAAGCTGGTCTCGATACTATGCAAAATATTAGAACAGCCAGGTACCCAGGTACTCGAGGAGATGAGGGGAGCCGCATGTCGGGCTACGCCAAAGGGCCATTCGCCGTCGATTGGGAAGATCGCTACGACTTTCCGGAAATAAGGGGCCAGCGGGTAGCGAAGACCCAGCAGGCGATGCGCTCGGCCGGGGCAACCGGGCTCCTGGTATGGAAGGACGAGAACGTCCGCTATCTCACCTCGCTGCGGGCACAGCTCATCGCCGGGAAGACCACCTCACTCAACGGCGCCCTCCTGGTCCCCGACGCCGACCCCGTGTTGCTCTGCTCGGGAGGCGAGATCGACAAGGCCCGGTTCGGAATGTCGTGGATCGGCGAGGCTCACGCCATCCCGATCATGGAACAACGCGACCTGGTCGACGGCTTCGTCAAGAACATCCTCGGGCCCATCCTCAAGGGGCGAGGGCTCGACACCGGCCGTCTAGGCGTGGATCAAGCCAACATTTCCTTCATCGAGGCAATGCGCACGCATTTCCCGAATCTCGAGCTCTTCGACGGCGACACCGTCATGCAACAGGCCCGCTGGATCAAGACTCCGGGTGAGATCGCCATCATCGAGGAGGCTTGTGCGATCGGCGACTCGGTGACCCAGCGAGCGCTCGACGAGACCAGGGCGGGACGCCGGGAGTTGGAAGTCGCCGGCGATGCAATGCAGACCCTCTTCTACCTCGGTGGGGAGATGGCCCATGTCATCACCCCGTTCGTGGCCTCTGGTGAGCACATGTCACCGCCCCACCGACTTGCCACCGACAAGATCCTCCGCAATCAGGATCTCTGCTTCATCGACATCGGAGCAATGTGGAACGGGTACTTCGCCGACATCGGACGGACCACCATCGTCGGCAAGCCGCACCAGCGTCAGAAAGAGATCTACACGGCGGTGTACGAGGGCCTGATGGCCGGCATCGACAAGATGCGACCCGGGTTCACAAACAAAGACTGCTCCGACGCCATCATCGCCAAGATAGGCGAGCACGGCCTGTCCGAGAATCTCTTCAGCCTGTTCATCGGGCACGGCATCGGTATGGGTGCCAACGAACCGCCATATATAGGTGAGACCCTGCCCGGAGCGCCGACGTACGCATTCCAACCGAACATGGTGTTTGCGGTTGAGCCTCTGGTGTGGGTGCCGGACGTCCCCGGTGGTGGAGGGGTTCGCATCGAGGACATGGTCCTGATCACCGAGGGCGCGGCCCGAATCCTGTCCCGGGTCGAGTACGAAGAACGGCTGATGGTCTGACGCTGCGGTCGGATGGTCCGGCCTCTGCTCGGCCCCCCAGACGAGCCCACCCGGGGAGTCGATGTCGGGGCCAAGGTCGAGATCTATGAGCTCAACAGGGCGTTGGCCGGCAAAGGTACCGCCATTCTCCTGATCTCTTCGGAACTCCCCGAGATCCTGCGCCTGTCGGATCACATCCTGGTGATGTCGAAGGGTCGGCTGGTGGCAGAGGTTGACAACGACGCCGCCTCCACATCCGACTTCGCCGCCGAGGAGAAGATGATCCGATCGGCGCTGGGTCTGGAACGGGACGGAACCAACGAGATACCGAGGGCGCAAGGTGCCTGAGGATTTGGCTCCGAGCTCGGCTTCGAGGCGAAGCCTCGGCAAATGGCTCGGGTCGGGCTCAACCTCATTCATACGGGCGGGGCTCCCCGGAGCAACGCAACCGACGAGTTCCGGCAACTGGCGGAGGGAACGATCCTGGGAGTTCCCGTGGTCATTCCCTGGTGGCTCTGCTCGCCGCCGGCCTGGAATTCCTTCTGCGCCGGACCAGGTTCGGGCGAAGGATCTACGCCGTCGGCGGAAACGAGGCCGCGGCGAGTCTTTCGGGCGTGCGCACCAGCCGGATCCAGGGTGCGACCTACGTGATCTGAAGTCTCCTCGCCGTCGTCGCCGGCCTGGCGCTGCTGGCCCGAATTGGGACCGGCGCGACCCTGGCCGGTGAGGGCCCCGAACTCGACTCCACCGCCGCGGTCCTGATCGGCGGCACGGCTTTCGGGGGCGGCAGGGGCGGCGTGGGCGGCACTGTCGCCGGCGTGCTGATCCTGACAGTCCTCTTCAACATCTTCAATCTTCTCGCCATCAGTCGTTTCGCCCACCTGATCATCAAAGGGGTGGTGATCATCGTGGGGGATTGCCATGTATTCGCGGAGAACCGCCCCGGAGTAAGAGCGGAAGGGCACCGGGCCCCGCCCAATGTGAAAGCGGAGCGATGGTGGGCTCCGGTGCCGGGATCATCGAAGCCTTCGGCAATCATGTGCGCAATGACAACTCCCGACCTCACGCAGATCAAGACGATCGGCCAGGTGATCGCCAGAGCCCGCGAGATCCTGGATCCGGGCGTTTTCACCTGGGCTGCATCAGGCGCCGGGGTCGAAGTGACGGTGGCTCGCAACTCCCGCGTTCTCAGCGCCCTGGCGCTGATACCCCGGCTCATGGTCGACGTGACGAATGTCGACATCAGCACCTCGTTCCTGGGGATCCCCCTCCAGATCCCGGTGATGATGGCGCCCGTGGGAGCGCTGGCGCTCTATCACCCCGACGACGCCCGCGCTTCCGGGGAAGGAGCCGCCCGGGCCGGCACCTCCATCTTTTGCGGGATTCTCGGCGACCAGCCGTGGGAGGAAGTGGCCGCTACGGCCCCAGGACGGCACTTCTTCCAACTGTACGTTTTGGGTGATCGCGCCTGGATGGGAACCGTGATCGAGCGAGGGGAAGGCGCGGGCTTTGCCGGGATCTGCCTGACGGCCGACTCTCCTGCCATCGCCCGCCGCGACAGCAACCTGATCGGCGGCTACGACTGGAACATTTATCACGGCGACGGCCCGGCCAACTTGCGGGGTATCGGCTACGACCCGGATTTCAAACGACGGTTCACCTGGACCGACCTCGACTGGCTGAGCGGGGCTACGTCGCTGCCGCTGATTCTCAAGGGTGTGATGTCGGCGGCAGATGCGGTTCGAGCTGTCGATTGCGGGGTGAAGGGGATCTACGTCTCCAACCATGGCGGCCGGGCGGTCGACCACGGACTGAGCCCGATGGAGGTCCTCGCCGAGATCGTCGAAGCGGTCGATGGCCGGGCGGAGGTGATCATCGACAGCGGTTTCACGCGGGGCGCTGAGGTGTGCAAGGCACTGGCGCTGGGAGCCCGGGCAGTAGCGATCGGCCGATTGCAATGTTGGGCATTGGCGATCGGAGGCGCCGCCGGGGTGGAGAAGGTCCTGGACATCCTTCGAAACGAGGTACTACTGACGATGACCAACCTGGGTTGTCGCACCGTCGACGAACTGACGACGGATATGGTGAGATGGTCAATGCCCATCGGGCCGGGTTACATCGGTGTCGATTGATCCGCCCCTACCCTCCCGGTATCGTGCAAAATGCATAATGACCGGGACTTCCGGCCCCGTTCACAACGTTCCCATGAAATCAAGACTTGGAGGAGGATCCAACGTGGGTTTCAAAGACCGAATCCGACCGTTTGTATTCCTGATTGTTCTCGTTCTGATTCTGGCCGCCTGCGGCGGCGACGCGGCTACGACCACTGGTGCTGATGGCGCCACTACCACCGCCGGAGGTGGCGGTGACGAGCAGATCGAACTGCTGGTGTGGTCTTCTCGTCCCTACTACATCCCGCCCGACGAGTTCACCAGCTTCACCGCCGAACACCCCAACGTGACGGTGCGGTTCGACGTCCAGTCGAACGACGACATGTTGCAGCAAATGTTGCGCATGCAGGACGCAGGTCAGCCATTGCCGGACATCCTCGGTGCTGAGGACTCGTTCCTCATCGAGAATTTCGCGGAGGCAGGGCTGCTCCTCCCCCACAACCCCATAGCCGCGCAATGGCAAGAAGAAGACCCGGATCTCTACAACCTGCTCCTTCCTCTGGTCTGGGACGAGACCACCATCGACGGTGAGAAGTACGGCATGTCGGTGACGGCCAACTTCGACATCCTGTATTACAACACCGTGTGGTTCGATGAGGCCGGAGTTGAACCACCGTTCGAATCGCTGGACGACGTACTGGATGCAATGCGTGCCATGAAGGCGGCCCGACCGGATTCGATTCCGTTCACCGTGCAAGCCAGGGCAGGTGATGGCGTCACCACTCTGAAGACCGTCCTCGCAGCCGCCGGCACGCCGTTCAACGGGGCGGTTCCTGACCTCACCTCCGAGGGTGGCCTCTATACGATCAACTGGTTCCTCCAGGCTGCTGCTGAGGGACTGCTCCCGCCGGAAGCCATCGCCTGGGGTGAGGACGAGTCACGCGGAGCCTTCGTCGCCCAGGACGCCGGGCTCATCCTCGATGGGTTCACCACCGCCGGCGACTTCAACGAGGCCGATGGCTTCGGCTATCCGGATCAGTGGGGCCTCACCCCGGTCCCTCTCTCGCGGTCGGGTGGCGGGGCCGATGGTGTCGCCCTGTCGGCCGCCCGGTCCTGGGCGGTGACCTCAGGGACCGAGCATCCCGAAGAGGCGGCCCTGATCCTCCGATACATCGCTTCGACCGACAACCTCATCGCGGCGGCCGGCAACGGATCGGTCCCCATGCGGCAGACCGAGGCGATCAATGACCCCCGCCTGGTGGAGATTTGGCCGTTCTTCGATGCGGACCTGAAGGCCGCATACGAAGGGAGCACGCCCACCCCGGCCGGTGCCAATGCCGGCGACATTGAGGTGATCCTCGAGCAGATGTTCGGCGAGATCGTCGTCGGAACCGACAAGACCGCCGAGGAACTGGCCGCCGAATTCCAGCCATTGCTGGACGCGTCCTAAGCAACAGATACGGTGCGGTCCCGATGCGCACCGTCCGCAAGATGAGCGCACCTGCGTTGAGATACGCAGGTGCGCTCATTCAACGGATCGCACGCAATAGGGTCATGGGCAATTGGTCCTAGGCAGTTGGTGACTTCTCGATGACGGCAACCACGCTCAAGAGACCCGAAGGTCGCAAGCGCCGGACACCAAACCCGGAGCAAGACAACAGCTATGTGATCGGGCAGAGCAAGGTCATCCCCTACCTGTTCAGCCTTCCCTCGATCATTCTGGTTTCGGCGATTCTGGGCTTCCCGGTTCTCTACGGGGTCTGGCAGAGCCTCTATCGACGGCCGACCCTGGGATCCCCGGCGGAGTGGGTCGGCTTTCAGAACTATGCCGACATGTTCAGCGCGCCGTCGTTCTGGCACGCCATGAACCGGACAGCGGTGTTCACCTTCGGCTGCCTCATCGTTGGAACCGCCCTCGGGCTGTTCTTCTCGTTCGCTCTCTATCGGGTCGTGGGGAAACTGAGATTCCTGCGAGCCGTCACAGTGGCCCCCTATCTCGTGTCGAATGTGGCCGCCGCAGTCATGTTCCGAATCCTGTTCAACAGCCAGTTCGGCACTCTCAACCGTGTGATCGAGTTCTTCGGGTTGGATGGGCCCTCGTGGCTGGCTGATCCGGCCCTGGCGATGCTGGTTGTGATCCTGGCCCAGGCCTGGACCGACCTTCCTCTCACGATCCTGCTGTTGCTCGGCGGTCTGATGACGATCGACAAGTCCTATCTCGATGCGGCCCTGGTCGACGGCGCGACCGGTTGGACCCGGGCGCGGCGGGTGACGGTTCCTCTTCTCGCTCCCCAGGTGTTGATCAGCACTGTGTGGCTCTCCTACTCGACGCTCACAGGCCTAGGCGTCGTCCTCGCTATGACCGGTGGCGGTCCCCTTAGAGCGACTCAGACTCTCGCCATGGAGATGTACACCGTTGCCTTCAGAAGCCTCGAGTTCAATCAGGCGCTGGCCATCGCGACGTTCATCCTGGTTCTCAACGCCTTGCTCACAATGGCCTACGTGGTCGTCGGGCGACGATTCGAGTACCAGCAATGACCGATTCAGAACCAGCTGACGAACCGGGCTTGGCCGCCTCGGCCGCCCGGTCGGCGACGGCGGTCCTGGGCGCTGCCCCTGAGGAGCCCCGGAGGCAAGGAGGATTGTTCAGGAGGGGCCTGAGACAGGCCCTTCTCATCACTCCCCTCATCCTCCTGATGATCTGGACTCTGGCGCCGTTCCTGGTGACGTTCTCCGTTTCATTCAAAGAGAGATCCGACGTCTTTGCCGATCCCGGCCTCATCCCGTCCAACCCGAACCTCGAGGCATACCGGGAAGTGCTCTCCAGCGAGAGCTTCACGACATCGTTGGTCAACAGCCTCGTCGTCGGTGCCGGAACAACCCTCCTGACCCTGGCCATCGGCGTCCCGGCTGCATATGCCTTCGCCCGATTCAGGTTCCGGGGGCGGCATCTTCTCCTCCTATTCACTCTCCTCCCGAGGCTGGTACCGAGCCTGGGATTGATGGTCCCCATATATCGGCTGGCCGTTGCCTTCGGGCTCTTGGACAAGCGGCTGACTCTCGTGATCGTCTACACGGGGATGCTCCTGCCGCTGGCGGTCTGGTTGATGGTCGGCTTCTTCCAGCAGATACCGCGCGAGATCGAGGAAGCGGCCAATGTCGATGGGGCCAGCTTGTGGGGGAGGATGCGTTACATCGTGGCTCCACTGGCAGCCCCGGCGATGATCACGATCGGGGTCCTCGCCTTCCGGGAAGCATGGAACGAGTTCACACTGGTCCTCGTCCTCACTTCGACCCCCGGCAACCGAACGCTGCCCTTCGAGTTGTATCTCATGCAGGGGATAGAGGGGATCGCCAACTTCCCCGGGGAGGCGGCCTTCACGATCCTCACGATCCTCCCCTTCGTACTGGTCTATACCCGTATCGAGCGCTACGTCGTTGCCGGCCTCACCACCGGCTCTTCAAAGTAGGACGGCAGGAACCATGGCCCGGATCGTGGTGTCGGAGTTTCTGGGCGAACCGTTCCTCGACCACCTACGCGAGAGGCACGACGTTGAGTATGACGCCGACCTCTTCGGGGAACGAGAGAGATTGCTGGCATCGGTGGCCGCTGCCCAGGCGATTCTGATCCGCAATCGGACCAGGGTCGACCAGGAGTTCGTGGCCGCTGCGCGAGAGCTCATAGTCGTCGGTCGCCTGGGAGTTGGCCTCGACAACATCGACATGGACGCCTGTGCGGCGGCCGGGATCCTCGTCAGGCCGGCGACCGGGGCCAACGCCGTTTCCGTGGCCGAATACGTTCTCGGGGCGATGCTCACACTGCTCCGCCCTGTGTTCGGGATGACCGGTTCAATGGTGGCCGGGCAATGGCCCCGCCAGGGTCACGCCTTCGGGACCGAAGTCTCCGGCAAGACTCTCGGACTCCTCGGGTTCGGGGCGATAGCTCGTCACGTGGCCCGGCGAGCAGCGGCCTTCGAAATGGAGATCGTCGCCTACGACCCCTTCATTCCGGCAGGCGACCCGTTGTGGAGCCAGGCAGAGCGGGTTTCGTTCGACTACCTTCTCCGGCGGGCGGACGTGCTCAGTGTCCACACCCCTCTAACCGACGACACCCGCAATCTGATCGGAGTTGCTGCCCTCGGTCTAATGAAGCCGACCGCCGTTCTCATCAACACGTCTCGAGGTGGAGTGGTAGATGAGGTGGCGCTGGCGTCGGCGCTTCGCAACGGCACCATCGGCGGAGCCGCTCTCGATGTCTTTTCTTCCGAGCCCCTCGGTCCCGAACCGGCCTCCCGGTTCGATGGTCTCGAAAACCTCGTGCTGACGCCTCACCTCGCCGGCAACACCAGAGAGTCGGTCGACCGGGTGGCAGAACTCACAGTGGCCACCGTCCTCGAGGTCCTGGCCGCTGGGCCCTGAGAACCGTCAGGTGATCCAGAGGTCGGCGTATTGGGACTTCACTGCCGCCACTCCTGCCGCCACCAGTTTTACGTCGTTGGTAGGCGTGAGGAGGGTGCAGCCCTTCTCGACCAGCATCGCGGCATAGGCAGGAGTGGGAGTGACCGCTCCCCAGTGCTTGCCGTTGTTGCGACAGGCGGCGGCAACGCGGTCGATGGCGGCGATGCATTTCTCGTGGTTGATGTCTCCGATGACGCCCATCGCCTGGCTCAGGTCTGACGGTCCGACGAAGAGGAGGTCAACCCCGTCGATGGCGGCGATGGCATCCACCTCTTCGACCGCCGTGGCGGTCTCGATCATCACCGCGACGAACGAGTCGCGGTTATGGCGCTCGGCGAACTCGGCCATGGGGAGCGACCCGTAGCCACCGTCATAACCAAGCGGGTTCATCCCTCGATGTCCGCGGGGAGCGAACTTCGACCACTTGACGACCTCTTCGGCATGAGCGGCAGAAGTGATCTGAGCCGCCATGATGCCGGTGGCACCGCTCTCGAAGCATCGGGTCACCGTGGCGTAGTCCGTGGGTGGGATCCGGACGAAACAATCGAGGCCGTAGGCCCGACCGGCCATGGCGGCGATCTCGATGTCGTGCACGGTCAACCCGCCGTGCTCGAGATCGATCCAAAAGCCGTCGAAGCCGCCCTGCATGCCCAGGTACTGGATGATGTTGTGGTGGAACATCCGGCCCACCGCGAACAGGATCAACCTCTCGCCCCGCGCCAGTCGATGCTTGATGAGGTCGGTGATGTCCTTCTCCTAACGCTGCTGGCCGGATTGGCACAATATAGATTGCAGCGTCACCGCAACCAGGAGAACTCGCAAATGCCCGTGATCGATACCCACGCCCACGTAACCCCGGAACGCTACAAGAAGGTCGTCAGAGCCGGCGAAACGTGGCATGGCCTGGACCGAACCGCCGGAGAGCTGGGCCTGAGGGGGTTCGACAAGGGGCTCAGCGAACGCCTGGCAGACATGGAAGCCGATGGCGTCGACATGCAGGCAGTGACTCCCAATTCGGGCTTCTATCAATACGCCAACGAACTCAAGACCACGAAGGTCATCGCTCGGGAGTGCAACGAAGAGATCGCCGAAATGGTCGAGCAGCATCCCGACAAGTTCGTGGGACTGGCAACGGTCCCGATGCAGGATCCTCCGTCAGCAATAAGCGAGCTCGAACACGTGATGACGGAGATGAAGCTGAAGGGCGCAATGATCAGCGACCACGTCGCCGGACGCACCTACGACGAACCGGAGTTTCTCCCGTTCTTCCAGGCAGCCGAGGAACTCGGTGCCATCGTCTTCTTTCACCAGGGCGGCGACACGGTGGTCAACAATCGGATCCGCCGATACAAGCTTGGCAACGCCGTCGGCAATCTCACCGAGCGGAGCCTGGTCTTTGGAACTCTGGTCTTCGGTGGTGTGATGGACCGGTGCCCCAACCTCAAGATCCTCCTCGCCCATGGGGGTGGCTACACCGCGTTCGGCATCTCACGGATGGACAAGGTGGCGGGAGCACTGGAAGGGGGATACCCGGAGTCCGGCCTCACCCCGCCGTTTGGCAAGGACCCGGCAGCGCTTTACAACATCACCAAACCACCGAGCGAGTACCTGTCCCGCTTCTACTACGACTGCTGCACCTACAGCGGACCGGCACTGCGCTACATCATCGACACGGTTGGGATCGACCAGGTCGTGCTCGGGACCGACTATCCGGCCCCGATGTTTCTCAAGGATCCGGCCAACTGGGTCAGGGGTCTTGATGAACTGACGGCAACCGAGAAGGATGCGATCCTCTCATCCAACCCGGGGCGCCTTCTCGGAATATGACGACGCTCGGCTGGGGTGTGATAGGCCTCGGCAACATCGTCGATACGACCATCGCCCCGGCAATGGTCGACGAGCCGACTTGTGACCTGGTGGCCGGGGTGAGCCGCGACCAGGGACGGGCGGATGCCTTTGCGGCCAAGTTCGGTGCCCGGTTCGCCTACGACGACTATGACCGGATGCTGGCCAATCCCGAGGTCGAGGCGGTCTTCATCGCCACTCCCAATTCATTCCACGCCCAGCAGGTCGTCGCCGCGGCCGGAGCGGGCAAGCACGTCCTGTGTGACAAGCCGATGGCAATCAACGTCCCGGACGCAATCCAGGAGGTCGAAGAGTGTCGCCGGGCTGGTGTCAAATTCGGGATCAACTTCCACAACCGGCACCTCGACTGGGTCCACGATGTCAAGCAGATGCTTGCGGGCGGCGTCATCGGCAAGGTCCAGGCGGTCGAGGTCGAGGTCGGGTCGGGAACCCGCCACTACGACAACTGGCGAACCGATCCCGAACTGGCCGGGCTCGGAAGCATCTACAACGTGGGGGTCCATGCCCTCGACTTTCTGCGGCTGATCCTCGACTCGGAGGCGGTCGAGGTGACGGCGATGTTCGACGAGGATCCCGGCGGCGGCACCCTCGAGAGGCTGGGCATGGTTCTGATCCGCTTCGCCAACGGCGCCATGGCCTATGTCAACTGCAACGAGAGGCTCGCCTACCCGCGCAACGACGTCGTCTTCTTCGGGTCGAAGGGACGCATCGCCGGCTTTGGGTTAACCAGGGCAAGGGTTGATAGCCAGTTGACCGTATTGACCACCGAGGGTGAGACCACGACGACCTATCCGGCCCGCGGGGCCCATCAGCGTTCCGTGGCGGCATTCACCAATGCGGTGCTGTCCGACCACGAACCGAACGCCTCCGGTCTCGACGGCCTCCGGAGCATGCAGCTGTGCGACGCCATTGCCCGGTCGGTGGCTGAGCGCCGGATGGTCGAAGTGGACCACACCAACCCATGACGTCCCTCAGCGGACCGGACAGGCCTAAGCCGAATTGACGCGGTCCGGCTCGGTCGACTCGACCGCCAGAGCCACGTGGTCGTGCATGATTTTCGTGATGACGTCGACGTCGCGCCGCCGGTAGGCCTCGATCAGTTCTCGATGATGGCTCTGGGCCAGACGCCGGAGGTCGGGGTGGACCCGCTGGGCCTGGCCAACATACACCCCGGCCGCCTCTTCGAGTGACTTGAGAATCCCGGTCATCCGCCACGATCCGCTGGCTTCATGGAACACGAAATGAAATTGCTCGTTCAGTTCGACCCAGGTGCCGAGGTCAGACTCCTCGTCGAGCCGATCGCAGATAAGTTCGGCCCGGTCGATCTGGTCATCGGTGATTCGCTCGACGGCCATTTCGGCAGCCGATCGATCCAATCCCTGGCGGATCCTGACGATGTCCTGCATCTCTTCCCAGTTGAGCTCGCGGACGATCCCGCCGCGATGAGGATCGTGGGTGATGAGCCCTTGAGTGACGAGGTCTCTGATCGCTTCCCGGACGGGAGTGGTGCTGAGCTTGAGCTGGGCGGCGATCTCAGTCTGGATCAATCGAGAGCCACCAGGGAGGTCGCCCCGAAGAATCGCCCGCCGGATCGCTTCCCGCGCGTACTCGTGCGAGGTACGCCGCCCTTGGGACATGGATCCGCCTTTAAAAGCATCCACACTCACCCACACATCCCAAAGGTCATCGCCACGACGGTAGTGCCCCCTAACGCGGCCGGAAAATGACGGATAATGCCGTCAGGGCTCGACGCCGAGTGATGGCCACGTCTCGGACTCGATCCATGACTCGACGCGAGCGACTGTGGCCTGATCGTCGGTTATCCGGGCGGAGTCAGGAGGGCGACGACGGACGACGCCAGAAACGATCTGTCGGGCCACCCACCAGGGGCGATCGCCCAGATACTGCAGCGAGTGGCGCTCGTGCTCGATTGCTCTCTCGATCACCCGCGCGGGCACGAGGT
The DNA here is from genome assembly GCA_031389635.1 of Acidimicrobiia bacterium. Classification (GTDB taxonomy): domain Bacteria; phylum Actinomycetota; class Acidimicrobiia; order Spongiisociales; family ZC4RG35; genus DATEEG01. Next base: position 17,052 of record JANMST010000393.1, read on the forward strand.
GGTCGGGCTCCTCACCCCGACCCAAGATCACCTCCAATGCATCCTTATGGGCTTCGTACATCTCACCGATATCGCCAGGCGATAGTTGGCGAAGCTCGGTGGCGGGCACCGGTGTCGATGAGCGATCGATCGTCACAAGGATCCTGCTGCCGTAGAAAGAGGCCAGGGTTCCGACCCGATCGGTTGCGACAGCAAAGGTTCGCCGGTCGGACGACACCAGGTAGGTGAAGATTGTCTTGTAGTCAGGCCCGCGGGCATCGACCGAACCGACCGTCTGAAATCCGAGCCGGAGGAGGTCGTCGACCACCCTCCTGGCGCCGGGGGCGACGTGGTTGTCGGCGCGGAGCACCAGCGTGGACCGTTTGAGACGTTCGATGTAGATCCGCCACATGACCGCAACCCCGATCGCGACTATCGGTGGAGCCCACAGAGCCACGGTCCCGAGCCCGAAGACGGGTATGGCCTGGAGGACTATGAGGACCAGCATGATCGGCCGGGTGATTCCCCGGCGCACAACCGCCAGGGCGCTCATGAACCCGGCCGTTACCAGGAAAATCGCGAGTTCGGTCCACCCCCGTTGCGTCCCCCACCACGAGATGAAGAAGGCGCCGGCGAACGCCGCCAGGACCACCCAGAGAAGTGACCGCTTCACCCGGGGATTATTCCTGTTTTGGCGCCAGAACGGAGTGAGAGCTAGCCGAGGGCCTTCCTGACCGTTTCGTAGATGCGCTCGACCGACGGAATCGCCATGTCCTCGAGCGACTCGGCCGCCGGAAGCGGGATGTGGGGAGTGGTGATCCGGACGACCGGTCCGTCCAGGTCCCAGAAAACCTCTTCGGCGACTATCGAAGCTATCTCCGCTCCCCAACCGCACAAGCGCGGGTTCTCTTCGACAGTGAAACAACGACTGGTCTTGGACACGGAACCGAGGAACGTCCTCGTATCGAGAGGGACCAGCGTCCGGAGGTCGATGACCTCGGCCGAGATGCCGTCGGCGGCCAGGCGCTCGGCCGCTTCGACAGCGCGGGGCACCATCAGGGCCAGCGCCACGATGGTGCAATCGCTCCCCTCCCGAACGATCCGGGCCTCGCCCAGTTTGCCAACCACCTCACCGTCAGGCACCTGGCCCTTGCTGGCCATCAACGACTTGTGCTCGAAGAACACGACCGGGTCGGGATCCCTGATCGAAGCGGCCATCAGCCCGACCACGTCTTCGGGCGTGGAAGGTGCGACGACTTTGAGACCCGGGATCATCATGCACCAGTTCTCGACACTCTGACTGTGCTGGGCGCCGAAGCGAGACCCTCCTCCGTTGGCAGTTCGAATGACCATCGGGATCTGGACCTGGCCCCCGGTCATGTAGCGGCTCTTGGCGATCTCGTTGGCCACCAGGTCGAAGCAAACGGCCAGGAAGTCGGAGAACATGATCTCGGCGATCACCGGGATGCCGGTCATCGCCGCTCCCATCGCTGCACCCAGAATCGCTTGTTCGGAAATGGGAGTGTCGCGGATCCGGCCGGGCCCGAACTGATCCAGCAAACCGACCGTCGTCTTGAACACTCCTCCGGCCCCGGCGATGTCCTCACCGAGCATCACCAGGCTGGGGTCGCGGCGCATCTCCTGAGCGATGCCGTAGGCGACGGCATCGCGATAGGTCAGTTCCGCCATGCCGAGCCCCCGTCCGCCCAGACATCGGTCATCAAGACTCCCTCGGTCGGTCTCTCACCGGCCTTGGCAAACTCCGTTGCCTCGTCCACCCTGCGGGCGACATCCTGGGTGATCGAGGTCAGCTGCCCCTCGGGAACCCCCAGGCGCAGCAGGCGCTGGTGATACATCGGGATCGGATCACGCCCCATCCAGGCTTCCACCTCACCGGCTGGTCGATACTTGCCGGGGTCGGCGCGGGAGTGGCCACCATGGCGATAGGTGACAGCTTCGATCAACGCCGGGCCCTTCCCCCGCCGCGCGTTCTCGACGGCAGTGCGGGCCGCCACATAAACGGCATCTGCATCGTTGCCATCGACCACGATCGGATCGAGGCCGTAAGCCGACGCCCGCCCAGCGGCAGGATTGCGCACGGCGGTGACCAGATCGATCGGCGTGTACTCCATATAGAGGTTGTTCTCGCACACGAAGAGCACGGGGAGATTCCACACCACTGCCAGGTTCAGCGCCTCGTGGAAGGCCCCGATGTTGGTGGTGCCGTCACCGAAGAAAGCTACGGCCACCTGATCTGTGCCGCGCATCTGGGCGGACCAGGCGGCGCCGTTGGCCACGCATAGGTGGGCGCCGATGATGGCGTAGCTGCCCATCATCCCGTGCTCGACGGAGGTGAGGTGCATCGAGCCGCCCTTGCCTCCGAGGATGCCGTTGTCGCGGCCGAGCAACTCGGCCATCACCGCACCCAGGGCGGCGCCGCGGGCGATGGTGTGAGCGTGTCCCCGGTAGGTAGCGAAGGTGTAGTCATCGTGCCTCAGGGCGAGGCCGAAGCCGGTAGCGATCGCCTCCATGCCGAGCGACAGGTGGGACGTGCCCTTGACCAGGTTCTGCATGAACAGGTCGTAGGCCCTCTTCTCAAACTGGCGCAGCACCTGCTGCAACTCGTACATGCGGACCCTGGTGTCCAGCGAGATTTCGAGGTTGTCGTTGGCGGGGTCGACCGGATGGGGAAGACGGGCCGGCCGGGTCGAGTAGTCCAACAGGCCCGGATCGGGGTCAATACTCATTCGCGACCATCAACTCCTCACACGGGAAGAGGGTGGTGACCTTAGGACCGTCGGCTGTGACGACCATCATCTCCTCGATGCGGGCGGCCGAGCGCCCGTCATTGGCAGGGGCGTAGGTCTCCAGAGCGAAGTACATCCCCTCTTTGATCTCGATGGGATCGTCGATGGAGTTGAGCCGGCTGATGATCGGGCGCTCGTGCAGGCCGACTCCGACCCCGTGCCCGAACTGGAGACCGAAAGCATCCATCTCATCGGCGAACCCGAAGTCCTCGGCCTTCGGCCAGACCTTGGCGATCATGTCGGTGGTGTTGCCCGGCTTCACCAGGTCGATGGCCGCATCCATCCACTCGCGGGCCTGCTTGAAGGCGTCCCGCTGGGATTGGGTGGCCCGGCCCACTACGAAAGTCCGGTAGTAGCACGTGCGGTAGCCGTTGAAGGCGTGGATGATGTCGAAGTAGGCCTGATCGCCCGGCCGGATCAATCGGTCGGAGAAGACGTGGGGGTGGGGACTGCAGCGTTCACCGGCGATCGAATTGATCGCCTCGACGAACTCCGAGCCCATTCCGAAGAGGCGCGCATGGGCGA
>JANMST010000399.1:0-9709 GCA_031389635.1 Acidimicrobiia bacterium
CGTATCCGGTTGCCGGGTTCGTCGTTCCGTCTATGTTCCATTCGTGATCTCCAATGCCCGGATCCTGGGAATGCTGGCGGAGTTGGCCCGGCTGACCTCCCTCGACGAGGGGTCGCCGCAGTCGTTCAAGGTGCGAGCCTATGAGAACGCCATCCACGGGATCGAGGGATACCCCGGCAACGTTGCCAGCCTCGACCAGAAAGAGCTGGTGGCTATCAAAGGAGTAGGCGGCTCGATCGCGACACGGATCCGCGAGTACATCGACACCGGGACCGTCGCCAAGCTCGACGAACTCCGGGACAAGTACCCGGCTCCTCTGGTCGAACTGCTCAAGATCCCCGGCCTCGGGCCCAAGACCCTCAAGACCTTGCGCGCCGAGTTGAACGTGCAGAACCTCGACGATCTGAAATCGGCCATCGAACGGGAGGCTCTCCGTGATCTGCCCGGTCTCGGCAAAACCACCGAGGAGAAAATCGCCAGATCCATAGACCGATTGGGGATGCACGGCAAGGATCGGCGAACCCCGATCGCAGATGCTCTGCCCATGGCCGAAGGTTTGGCGGCTGAACTGGGGTCGGTATCAGGCGTCGACGCCGTCGCGTGGTGCGGGAGCCTGCGCCGGTTTGCAGAGACGATCGGCGACATCGACCTGGTGGTCTCGGCTTCGGCATCCGACGAGGTCATGAAAGCCGTCGTCGGCCACCCTTTGGCCAAAGAGGTTGTGGGGTCGGGAGCGACCAAGACCTCAGTCCTCACCCACGCCGGGATGCAGGTGGATGTCAGGGTGGTAACTGCCGATCAATACGGCGCCGCCCTGGTCTACTTCACGGGTTCGAAGTCGCACAATGTCGCCTTGCGGCAAAGGGCCATCGATCGGGGATGGCTCCTCAACGAGTACGGGTTGTTCGACGGCGAAGAACTGATCGCTTCGGCGACGGAGGAAGGGGTTTACCGCGCTCTCGATCTGCCGTTCATCCCTCCACCCCTGCGCGAGAACTCAGGTGAGATCGAGGCCGCCGCCAATGGTCGATTGCCTGATCTAGTGGCGCTCGATCACATCAAAGGGGATCTCCATTTCCATTCCGACCGATCGGGAGATGGTCGCTCGACTCTCGAGGAGATGGTCGCCGCCGCAGCAGCCAAGGGCTACGAGTACCTCGCCATTACCGAACACGGTGAAGACCTGGCGATCAACGGGTCGTCAAGGGAAGAGATGCGGGACCATCACCAGCGGATTGATCGCGCCCAGGAGGCATATCCGGCAATGCGATTGCTCTACGGCTGCGAGTTGAACATCGGAGCCGACGGGAGCCTCGACTACGACCGTGACTTTCGGCTCGAGTACGACTGGTGTGTCGCATCCGTGCACTCCCACTTCGACCTCACGGCCGATCAGCAGACCCAACGACTCCTGAAGGCGATGGCTGATCCGGCCGTGAACGCGATCGGTCACCTCACTGGTCGGTACATAGGCCGGCGTCCCGGCATTGAACTCAACCTCGATGCAGTGCTCGAAGGGTTGGCGATCAGTGGTGTGGCCCTGGAGGTCAACGGCGCTCTCGATCGCCTCGATGCCTCGGCGGATGTCATCAGGAGGGCGGTCGCTGCCGGTATCAAGCTGGTGATCTCGACCGATTCCCACCACACCTCCGATCTCAAAAGAATGGCCTACGGCGTCTCCCACGCGCAGCGCGGATGGGCCGCTGCCAGTGACGTTGCCAACACGATGCTTCAAGCCGACTTCATCGACTTCGTCAGGAGCCGGCGATGAGGGCGACCGTCCGAGCCCCTAGGGCGTCAGGCTTCCGTCGGCCAGATCGATAAAGAACGATGGGGCCGAGTCGGTGAGGTAGACGACCGAGGCGCTGCCGGCGGTGCCCACCCGGCCAGGTGCCACCTGATTGCCGATGCCGGCGATCGGCGTATCGAGGGCCAATGCGGCGAAAGCCAGGAGGTCGCCGGGCGCGAGGTCGGTGCTCATCCACTCGGCGCTCTCGCTGATGAGCGTCGGAAGCTGGAGCGGGCCGTACGCCTGAGCGCTGGAAAGTGCCGCCAGCAGCAAGAGCCCGCCGTTGAACTGACGGGTGAGGTCCCCCCCGGGAAGCGACTTTCTGGCTCTGGCCAATGCCAGTGCCTCGGGGCCATTCAGATATTGCGATCCGGCTTCGAGATCGGCGCCTGCTGAGGAGTCGGCGACCGGGTGGGACAACTCGATGTCCACGCCTCCCAGCACATTGCCGACCATCTCCTGGAATCCCGTGAAGCCGGTGAGGACGTAGCCGTCGAGGTTGAGTCCTGTCACGTCGGCCACGGTTTGCAGCATTACGTCCGGGCCGCCGGTAGAGAGCGAGGCGTTGATTTTGCTCATGCCTCCCCCGGAGATTCGGACCCACGAGTCGCGAGGGATTCCCAGCACACCGCCTTGACCGAGGCCGTCGAGTGCCACCATATGGATGCTGTCGGCCCTCGAACTCGCCGGGTCCTCGCCCGGTCTGGCATCGGACCCGACTGCGACTACGACTTTGGGCACGACCCCATACCAGGCGAGGTCGGTCCCCGACGGGGAGATCGAGCTCAACCTGGCCGCCACGATTCGGAATCCGTTGCCGTCGTCGACGCCGTAAATCGCATCGGGCCCGATCTCGGCCGCGGCCAGTTCGATGTCACCTACCGACGACATCGTTGCCCTTCCTCCTATGGGGCAACTCGTCGCCTCAATCCGGCTCTTAAGTTTGGACGGGACCGAGCTCCCCCTTCCTCCACAGGCCGGTCCGTAGACGTCGGCTACCAACTGCTCCCAGCTCGGGCTGGCGCCGTCGAGGTGAATCTCGGCTGCGGTTGTGGTTGTGGGCAGCATGGTTGTCGCGGCGGTGGCTGGTGACGCGGTCGTCTCGGTCACGATTGCCGGCGCCGGAGCGCTGCAAGCCGAAACGACCGCCCAAGAGACCACGGTTAGGACAGCTGGGCCTGGAGCGATGGAGCGGATTTGCATCGGGCCGGGACCCTAAAGCCGGCCCGCCAAGTCTCAAAGCTGAACAGGCATGGCGAGAAATGGAGTGACCTGATTCCAGGCGGGGAACCCCCTGAGCGAGGCTTCTTATACTCGCCGGACCTTCCGAGGGGTTCCTCTTTTGACCGATGGCGTTCTCTACGTCGCGCTGGCAACAAGCCTTATAGCTCTTGGACTAGCCGCGTTTTGCGCCCGCAACGTGATGGCGACAGCTTGTGGAAACGGGTGCATGGTCGAGATTTCCGGTGCGATCCGGCTGGGAGCTATGACGTTTCTCAAGCGGGAGTACACCTGGGTGGGGGCCTTCGTGGCCGCGCTTGCAACGCTTATAGCGATCCTGCTGCCATGGGGAACCCTCGGAGCTCCGGCCTTCGTCTTCGGGGCCGCGTTGTCGGCGGTGGCGGGGTTCGTCGGCCTTCGGATCGCCACCGCGGCCAACTGCCGGACGGCCGAAGCCGCGAGGGTCGGCGGTGCCTCCCTGGCTCTTCCACTTGCGTTTCGCGGTGGGGCGGTGATGGGTTTCACCGTGGCGGGCCTGGGACTGCTTGGCCTCATCACCGGTTATCTGGTGGCCGGCGTGTGGCTGAACCGGCCCGATTGGCCGCAGATCATCACGGCCATCGCGTTCGGAGGTTCATCAGTTGCGTTGTTTGCCCGACTGGGAGGAGGCATCTTCACCAAAGCCGCCGACATCGGGGCTGACATGGTTGGCAAGGTAGAGGTCGGCATCCCCGAGGACGACCCGCGCAACCCGGCCGTGATCGCCGACAACGTTGGCGACAACGTCGGCGATGTCGCCGGGATGGGGGCCGACCTCATCGACTCCTACCTCGGGTCCCTTGTTGCCCCCATCGCCTACGCGTCGCTCGCTTTCGTCGGAAGTCCCTTTCTCCTGCAGACAGTCACCTTCCCATTGGCAGTGGCGACTTTGGGAATGCTGGCATCCATCGGATCGTCGTTTCTGGTTGCTCCCTGGATGTCTCAGTTGTGGGGCGACAACCTCGGCAACGCCCTTCGGGCAGCCGTCCTCGGGGCGGCGGCCTTCACCGCTGTTGGCGTCCTGCCCCTGTCGTGGTGGCTGTTCGGCGGGGTGGCCGGAGTGGCACACCCCACCGGTCTCTTTTTGGCGATCGTGACAGGCCTCGTGGTTGGGCTCGCCATCGGCCAGATCTCCGAGTGGTTCACGTCCGATCATTTCAAAGTGGTCAAGGAAGTGGCCCGCAACGCCCAAACCGGTCCCGCCACGGTCTTGATATCGGGGATAGCTGAAGGCATGCGCTCGTCGGCCTACTCAGTCATGGCGGTGGCGGGTGGAATCGTCGGTTCGTACGCCGCGGGCGACTGGGCCCTCGGTGACGGAGGAGGGGTTTACGGCGTCTCCGTCGCTGCGATAGGGGTTCTCGCCACTCTCGGAATCACGGTTTCGGTCAACGCGTTTGGTCCGATCGCGGACAACGCCGGCGGGATCGCAGAGATGGCGCACCTCTCGACCGAGGTCCGTCAGGCCACCGACACGCTCGATGCGCTCGGCAATACCACCGCAGCCGTCGCCAAGGGTTTCGCGATTGGCGCCGCGGCCGTGACCGCGCTGGCTCTGTTTGCCGCTTTCACCGAGGCCGTATCCCTCGAGTCGATCAATCTGATCAATCCGGCGACGACGTCAGGCGCGTTCATAGGTGGCGCATTCCCGTTCCTCTTCTCGGCGTTCACGATGAATGCGGTCGGGCGCACGGCCAACAAGATGATCGAGGAGGTGCGGCGCCAGTTCCGTGAGATTCCCGGGTTGCGGGAGGGTCGTCAGGGCGTGAAGGCGGAATACGCCAAGTGCGTCGATCTAGCCACCACGGGAGCCCTCCGGGAGATGATCCTCCCCGGCTTGCTGACCATCGCCACTCCAATCGCTATCGGTTTCGTCGATGTGGAAGCTCTCGGTGGCTTCCTGGCTGGAGCTTTGATCACCGGATTCCTTCTTGCCATTTTCATGGCCAACGCCGGTGGGGCCTGGGACAACGCCAAGAAGTTCATCGAAGCCGGTGCTTTCGGCGGGAAAGGCTCCGACGCTCACAGGGCAGCCATGATCGGAGACACGGTCGGAGATCCTTTCAAAGACACCTCAGGTCCCGCGATGAACATCGTCATCAAGGTGATGATCATGGTTGCCCTGATCTTCTCTTCGGCCTTCGTGGCCTGAGTCGACCGATGTCAGAGGGCGCCGAAGTCTGGCTCGTCCGCCATGCCCGCACCGATGCCAACGCCGATGGCTTATGGCAGGGGAGAACCGACGGGGATGTCGATCCGGTCGGGGAGGGCCAGATCGGTGCTCTCGCGGCAAGGCTCGGCGGGGAGCGTTTCGATCTGGTGCTCAGCTCACCGCTACAGAGAGCCCGGAAGACGGCGGCGGTCTTCGGAGATCCGATCATCGAGGCCGACTTGGTGGAGATCGACCTGGGCCGATGGGATGGGTTGACCACATCCGAGCTTCTGGACAGCCACCGTCCCGATCTCGAGGCCTTCGCCCGCGGGGAGGAGGTGCCCCTGGGAGGGACCGGCGAGACCCCCCAGCAGATCACCATGCGCATCGAGTCGATCATCGCCCGAATCTTCCAACGGCTGCTACCGGGGGAGAGAGCCGCGGTCGTCACTCACGGGGGCGTACTCGATGCTGTTACCCAGCGTTCGTTTGGTCGAGACTCCTCCGGTCGGCGCCTCGGCGGCTTCACCGACAACACGGGTATAACCCGCCTCGTCCGCAGGTTCGGCAGCAATCGACTCGTCTCGTTCAACGACACGGGCCATTTAGGTGCCCGCCCGGCGGCATTGTCCGAGGCTCTTGCTCGCGATCGGGCCGGCATGGTTCTGGTGAGGCACGGTCGGACCCGGGCCAATGTCGAGCGCCGCTGGCAGGGGCAATCCGACTGGGGCCTTGACGACGTCGGCCGGCGCCAGGTCCAAGCGTTAGCTGAGTGGTATGGCCGTCCCGACCGTGTGGTCAGCTCCCCGCTCGGGCGTGCTCTCGAGACCGCACGGGTTTTCGGCTCGGAGCCCGAAGTTATCAACGGTCTGGCCGAGCTCGGTTTCGGAGAGTGGGAGGGTCTCACCGTCGAGGAGGTGCGCTCGAGCCATTCCGCCTTGTTCGACCGGATCTTCGTCGATGGCCAGGACCTACCTCGAGGGGTGACCGGTGAATCCTGGGCCCAGCTGACATCGCGGTTCCGTGCGGCGATCGACTCGATCAATCCCGGGCGGGGACTGCTCACCGCCGTTGTCACTCACGGTGCCGCGATCCGCTCTTATCTGGCTGACCTGGCCGGCACCGGGTGGTCGGCTGCCGGGAGTTGGGAGACGCCGGCCAACAGCTCGGTGACCCACCTGGTTTTTGGTGAGCGCGGCCCGCTTATCGTTGACTACTCGTCGGCTATCCACTTGGAATCGCTACAACTGGGATCGCCACAATTGGAATCGGCCCGGGACGAAGCCCGCTACGGGCCTGGCAAGGAAGAGGGATGACCGCTCGCTACGACTCTCGCAAGTACGCGCTGATCAATCGGTGGAACCCTCGCAACCTCGAGATCATCCGTGACTGGGTGGCACCAGCTCCCGGCGACCGCATCCTTGACGTCGGCTGCGGCAAAGGTCACCTGGTCAAGGCTTTGAGAGAGCTCGGAGTCGACTCCATTGGTATCGACCTGAACCCGAACGCTGCTGACGTGGCCGTGGTCCCGCGGGTCCGGACCATGTCGGCCACCAGCCTCGACTTCGATGACGGGGCCTTCGATGCCGTGGTGTCCTTCCACGCCATCGAACACATCCCTCCCATCGAAGAGGCACTCCGGGAGATGGCGCGGGTCGTGAAGCCCGGCGGAAGGGTTCTGCTGGTCTACCCGGCCGAGCCGATCCGCGGCCTCTATGCGATTCCCACTTCCGTCATCCTTCACCGCAGTCCCTTCAAAGCTCGCCAGGTCCACATCCACAAGCTGAATCCGACGTTGGTCGCAGAACTAGGCGCCGCCGTCGGCCTGCGCCAGCTCAAGAGGAAGCTCCGCATCTGGCCTTCACCGGAGTACGCCTCACTCTTCGACCGCGCCTGAAGGCAATTCGACTCTCGCGATTTCGATCCTTGTAATTTTCCCTGAGGGCGGTGAAGCTGTGAGCCCCGTTGCTAGGAGCATCCCGGAGTGGCTCGGACCTTCGTCCTCGACACGTGCGTACTTCTCGCCGACCCATCCGCAACCCTCCGCTTCGATGAGCATCAAGTGATGTTGCCGATGGTCGTGGTCGAGGAACTCGATCGTAAGAAGACCCGACCCGACGAAGTTGGAACTAACGCCCGCGCCGCCCTCCGCCTCCTCGAGCAACTCGGAGCCTCTAGGCGGCTGGGAATGCGCGAGCCGGTTGCGCTTCCCACCGGAGGAACCCTGCGCATAGAGCTGAACGGAGTCGTCTCGGGGCGGCTTCCATCCGTTCTCGATCCGGCGACTCCCGATCACCGCCTCCTGGCCTGTTGTTTGAACCTGGCCGATGCCGGAACCGAGACCGTGCTGGTGACGAAGGACACGGCGCTTCGAATCAAAGGCGCTCAACTCGGCCTCGAGGTTCAGGACTACCGGGCCGACACTGTTCCGGTCGAAGAGCTGCACTCGGGGGTCAGCGAACTCCAGGTCGAGGCTGCTCTCATCGACCGGATCTATGACGAGAAAAAGGTTCCGCGCGCCGGCACCGACGCGTTGGTCAACCAATTCCTGGTGTTGAGGAATGGATCGCAGTCGGCCCTGGCACGCGTGATTCAGTCCGAGCCCGACACGATTGTGGAGAGGGTGCCCAACCATCTCCGGGTCTTTGGTATCGAGCCCAAGAACCTGCGCCAGACGGTAGCCCTGCACTTGATGATGGATCCCGACATTCCGGCGGTGTCGCTGATGGGGATGGCAGGCACCGGCAAGACCTTCCTGGCCTTGGCCGCGGCGCTAGATCAGGTACTGGAGATGGGGCGATATCGCCGGGTCACAGTCTATCGGCCTCTGATCGCGGTGGGTCGCCAGGAGGTCGGCTTCTTGCCCGGCGATCTCGGTGAGAAGCTGGCGCCGTGGATGGCGGCGGTCCATGACAACCTATATGCCCTCTTCTCCGACGCCGGACCCGATGGCGCCAAGGGGGCCGTCGACGATCTCATCGAACGTGGTGAATTGGAGATGGCGGCGATCACCTACCTGCGCGGCAGGTCGATTACGGGTGAGGTGGTGATCATCGACGAGGCGCAGAATCTGGAACTCCCCACCCTCAAGGTCATCCTGACCCGCATGGGCCGCGACTCGAAGGTGATCTTCTGCGGTGATCTGACCCAGGTCGACAACCCTTATATCTCACCGTTCGGAGGGATGGCCGCCGTGATCGAGAAGTTCAAGGGATCTCAACTCTTCGGCCACGTGACTCTGGAGCGTTCTGTTCGCTCTCCGTTGGCGGAGATGGCTGCCACCGTTCTTTAGCCACCCGTAGTCTTCCCTGGTGCGCCTCGCTGCCATAGTTCTCGCCGGTGGGCGGGGTGCTCGCGTCCGGAGCGGGATCAACAAGGTGTTTCTTCCGGTCCAGGATCGGGCCGTGGTCGACTATTCCGTCAGGACCTTCCAGCGAGTGAAGGATGTCACCCGAATCGTCATTGCCGTGCGGCCCGAAGATCGTTACCGCCTCGATCACCTCACCGGAGACGGTGCCGGGCCTCCGCTGTCGACGGTGGCGGGCGGCGCCACACGCCACCAGAGCGAGGTCTCCGCGATCGAATTCCTGGCGACGGCCATCAACGCCGGTGCGATCGACCTGATCGCGATCCACGACGGTGCCCGGCCCTTCATGACGTTCCAGCTCCTCCAGGAGTGCGTTGAAGCGGCAGTGCGATTCGGAGGAGCGGTTCCGGGGATGCCACCGGAAGCGCCGCTGTATCAGATGGAGGAGGGCGCGGCCCAGCCGCTAGCCAGCGATGCCCTCATCCGGGCTCAAACTCCGCAGGTTTTCAAGGCCCGGCCTCTCCTTGAGGCCTACCGGGCGTCGGTGGAAGCCGGATTCGAGGGAATCGACACCGCCGAGACCATGGAGAAGTTCAGTACGGTCGAAGTTGCGATCGTTCCTGGCGATGAGCGCAACATGAAGGTCACCTTCGTTGAGGACCTATTCCGAGCCGAGGAGATGGCAACGAACTGGGACGATGGGAAGTGGCGACGGTAGGAACCGTCGCCAGCCTCAAGCCTCAAGCCTCAAGCTTCAAGCCTCAAGACTGAGCTTCGGTCTCGCATCAATTTTGGGTCTGGCAGACTGGGAGCATGTTTGGGCCGTTGAATGGGGTACGAACAACCCTTGTGGCCGGAGCCGTTATATGTGCAATCGTTGCCCTGATTCTCGGGTATCCGATCGTCACGGTCGTCCTGACTGTCGGGATCGCAGCTCACGGGGGGCTCTGGTGGTGGCTATACCGCCATCGGAACGACAGCCCTGAATCGGCAAGCACCAGACTGGGATGATCTTGACTTGAGGCTTGGGACTTGCGACGTCCCTGCCCTACCGCTTCTTACTTGGAGCCTTCTTCACGGCCGTCGTTGTCGCGGTCTTTGGCTTCTTCGTGGCCTTTCGGGCCGGCTTGTTCTTCGGGGCTGCTACCTCGCCGGAGGCGACTCGTTCCCTGCGCGCAGCTAGCAACTCGACTGCTCGTTC
>JANMST010000487.1:0-6200 GCA_031389635.1 Acidimicrobiia bacterium
CCGCCATTTCCGGCCGGCCTCGAAACCGCAGTGTTTGGCCTGGGATGCTTCTGGGGAGCCGAGAGGATTTTCTGGAACACTCCCGGGGTATATTCGACCGCCGTCGGATACGCGGGCGGCATCACTCCCAACCCAACCTACGAGGAGACCTGCAGCGGCCGCACCGGGCATACCGAGGCGGTCCTGGTGGTCTACGACCCGGCCCTGGTCGCCTATGACGAGCTATTGAAGAGGTTCTGGGAGGGACACAACCCCACCCAGGGGATGCGCCAGGGCAACGACGTTGGTACCCAGTACCGGTCGGCCATCTATACGACCACGCCCGCCCAGCTTGAAACTGCGCTGGCCAGCAAGGCCCGCTACCAGTCCGAGTTGAATCGCAGCGGTTTCGGAGACGTCACTACCGAGATCCGAGAGGCGGGACCGTTCTATTACGCCGAGGACTACCACCAGCAGTACCTGGGCAAGAACCCGAACGGCTACTGCGGCCTGGGCGGCACCGGTGTGAGCTGCCCGGCCTAGAGGAACACTTATCCCTTCTTCCCGTCCACCCGCTCGACCATGACGACCTGGCCGGTAGCCACCCGGAGTATCAGTCCACTCCGGACATCCACGAAGTCGAGCCACTCGCCGCTCTTTCCTCCGGAGCGGACGTCGTCTGCTTCGACAACGTATTTGTCGACCCGCTCCGATGGACTATGAATTCTGAACTGGGGCACGCGACCCCCTTTCTGTAGAAGCTGACGGTACAGAAGGGGGGGACTACCTCACGCGGCCGCGGGCCAGCCGGCCAGGGCTGAGACTTCGGCGACGACCTCGCTGACCGTCAGGCCTGCATCGAACTCGGCGCTGATATCGGGGGTGACCCCGTCGCCGCCGAAGTCGGCTCCATCGGCTGTCACCCATCTCGCAACGGTGAGCTTGAGAGCTCCCCCGTTGGAGAGACCGAATCGTTGCTGGACCGTGTTCTTGCCGAAGGTGTTCTCGCCGATAATCAGCGCTCGCTGTCTCTCCTGCAGCGCGGCCGAGAGGACCTCGGAGGCGCTGGCACTTCCGCGGTTGACCAGGACTGCGATCTCGAGGGCGAAATCGGTGGCAATCCCGCCGAATTCGACCGGGTAGTCGGTTTCCTCATCGGGTGCCTGGGTCCGAACCACCACGCCGCCGCTGAGAAACTCGCTGGCGATGTTGACTGTGGCATCCAGTGCCCCTCCCGGGTTGTCCCGCAGGTCGAGGACCAACCGGGCGATTCCGCTGTCGAGCAGCTCGAGAAGGGCGGTATGGAGTTGGCGATCGGACGTGTCGGTAAACAGATTCAGCTTGAGGTAGCCCACCCCTCCTATCACCTCGCTCTCGACGACGGGAATCAGCAGCGCTGCCCGGGTGACGGTGATGTCCAGTTGGAGGGCGCCCCTTTCAACGGTGATGGTGACATCGGTCCCTGCCGCTCCTCTGACCGTCGCCGTCACCTCGTCGACGCTCCAGCCGTCGATCGACTCCGAGTTCACGGCAACGAACACGTCGCCGGCTTCGACCCCGGCCCGATCGGCCGGGCCATCTGCGAAGGTCGAGATCACGACCAGTCGGCACGTCGGCGATATCACCGCACAAGGTGTCGACTCGGGGTCGTTGGCGCTCAGGTCCTCACTGGCGACGAGCGCACCGATTCCTTCGACCTCGCCTGTCTGGTCTTCCTCGAGCAGGTGCAGGGCCTGTGGATCGAGGTAGGCGCTATTGGGATCGAGAGCCGTCACCATCCCGGCGAGAGCGGCCTCGTCGGCGGTGTCGGTCGAGGCACCCTCAAATGCCATAGCGTCACATACCAACTGGAACGACTGGTTGGGAATCGCGCACGAAACCGAGTCGGAACCCGAGGTAGCCAGATCTTCGACTCCGGTTGCCGCCGCCCCCGCCAGGATCGCGTCTGTGATCGGATCGACGTAATAGCGCTGAATCAACGAGTAGCCCTCGCAGAGAAGTCCACCCTCGCGGCCATCGCACTCGACAGACTCCACGGGGATCGCCACCACCGGTGAGGTGGTGGTTACTTCTCCATCAGGGGCAGACGTCGATGGCACCGCCGAGGTGGTCACGGCCGCAGTGCTGGTCGTGAGAGTGGCTGTGGTAGTGGACGGGGCCGGCTCGTTGGAGCACGCGGCAGCTACAAGCGCAATCAGGGCAATAAGCCGCCAAAAGTTTCGCTGCTCGGACACAGTCATATTCAAGCGCCGCCTGATAAATCCGTGATCAACCTGCCGCCGCAACGGCCAGATCAACCAGTTCCGGCACCGTCAGATCGGGTCCAAGTTCAAGCTGAACATCGGGGACAACGCCGGTTTCGGCTACCGAAGCACCGTCCGGCGTGGTCCAGCGGGCGGTGGTGACACGGAGAAATCCCCCGTTGTGAAGCTCGAATGGCATCTGCACCAGGTTCTTTCCAAAGGTGGGCGAACCTACAACTACCGATCGATTCCGCTCCTGGAGGACTGCCGCCAGGATCTCGGCCGCCGAAGCGCTGGACCCGTTGACGAGTGTGGTGATCGGGATCGATTGGGCGATCCCGCCTTCTACCGCCGGATACTCGAGGCTCTCGAGAGGGCCGGCGGTCCGATAGAGGATTCCAGTAGAGAAGAACTCGGACCCAATGATCGAGACCGAGAACAGGAAGCCGCCCGGGTTGTCGCGCAGATCGAGGACCAGTCGGCTGGCCCCGGCATCGATCAACGACTCGAGCGCGAAGTGGAAATACAGGTGAGCATCGATGCCGAATTCCGGAAGCCGGACGTAGCCGGTGGTGCCGACCATCTCGACGCTGATCGGAACAGCCGTCGCATCGGCTCTCTCGAGTTCCACGGTCATCCGGGTGCCTTCCCGGTTGATGTCAAGCCGCAGCTGCGTCCCGGCCTCACCGGACATCATCCCCGCCACCTCGATGACGGTCCGACCAAAGATCTCCTCTCCGTCGACCGCTTCGATCACGTCGCCCTTGAGCAACCCCGCCGCATCGGCCGGCCCATCCCCGAGCACGGTGACTACCTGGAGAGGACAGGCAGGCTCGATCCGTACACAGGGAGATCCGACCGCGTTCAATGCGCCCGTGACCATGCTCAAACCGGGGATGATCCCGTCTTCGCCGACAGCCCCACTCAACTCGGGAGGGATGTAGATGGTGTACGGGTCGACCGTGTCGACGAGCATGCCGGCAACCGCCGATTCGACCATAGGCTCGAGAGGGGTTCGATCAGCCTCCATTCGCCGTTCCACTTCCTCGCAGAACGAAGCGAAGTCAGGACCGGGCACCGCGCACGTGATGCCGCGGGGCAGAGGCTCGGTTTCGGTCGATTCAAAGTCCCGAATCCCCGCTGTCGCTGCTACTGCCAGCGAGAGGTCGTCGGGAGGTTCCACGTGATAGGAGCGGACCAGGTCGACCACCTCACACAGCAAGGCAAAAGTAACCGGTGGAGCCGCACATCCGGCCATCGTCACTTCCACATCACCATTCGGTTCGGTTGTCGTTGTGGTCGCGACGGTGGCAGCTGTGGAGACCAGCGCCGTAGTCGACGCCGATCCGCACGACGTCGTCGCAGCGCTCAAGAGAACCAGAGCACAAAGGCTGGCGCCGTACCGGATACTCACTCGCTGATCTTCGTCACATCTAGGGAAGACATTGATCGCTACCTTCTGGTGCCGTGGACGGCTCGGTTCTGACAATTTCCGGCTCCGGCGGGAGCCCGGTCCACCTCCAAGTGGAGGGTCATCGGTTCACCGCGCCCACCGAATCTGGCGTCGAGATCGATCTGACGAGGTTTTTCGCGATCGGCGGCCTGGCCGATTGCCACGCCCATCTGGCAGTGGATGCGTTGAGCCAGGTCCAGAAGGCCGGTGAGATCAAGGGGATCAGACGCCGCGCTTTTGCCCATCTCGAACATGGGGTCTTTCTGGTAATCGACAAGGGCTGGCGAGACGAGGCCGTCCTGAGACTTCTCGATGAACCTCCCCCGACCAGGCCCCACCTTCAGGCGGCCGGACGCATCATTACCGGACCGCATGGATATTTCGAGGGCTTCGCCGTTGAGACCGACGACGACGGGTTGTCCGAGGCAATCGCCTCGTCGACGACGATCGGAGGATGGGTCAAGCTGATCGGGGACTGGCCCCAGAAAGGGCATGGCCCGGTGATCAGCTTCGGGGAAGAGGCCCTGACTAGAGCATGCAAGATCGCTCATTCTGCCGGGGCGAGAGTGGCGATCCACACGATGGCGCCGCTGACGCCCGGCCAGGCGGTGCGAGCCGGGGTCGACTCGATCGAGCACGGTCTGTATCTCATCGCCGAGGACATCGCCATCCTCGGGAGCCGCGGTGGTGCGTGGGTGCCGACCATCGGGAATGTTCGGGACGTCAGGAAGATGCTCGGGTGGGGATCAAGCGGAGCCCGCATCCTGGGTGAGGGCCTGGAGAATGTTGGCCGCCTCCTGGCTCTGGCGGTTGAAGCCGGGGTTGCGGTCCTGGCGGGGACCGATCTCGGTCTCGGTCATGGCGAAGTAGCTCGAGAAGCCGTCTTGCTGAAGTCGTACGGGCTCTCGGATCGAGCGGCGGTCGCCGCCGCCAGCGACTCGGCCTACCGCTACCTCGGCATTCCATGTCTCGCGCCCGGCGCCAGCGCCGACGTGGTTCTGTTTGATGGCGACCCCAATAGGGACGTGACGAACCTGCAACGACCGGTTGCGGCGATGCGGGCCGGGCGAGTGGTCTTCGACCACGCCGGCGCCTTCGGCAGCCAATAAGAGGCTCGAGAGTCGTTCCCCTCCAGGAACGGGGAGTTGATACCCTCCGGGCGGGCGACCGACCGATCGGAGGGATCGATGAGAAGACCACTGATAGTGGTAGTGGCAGTCTGCCTGGTGGCGGGGAGCATGATCTCTCCGGCAATTGGACAGACGCTTCCGCCGGGCGGCACGTTTGTCGACGATGACGGCAATCTGCACGAGGGAACGATCGAAGCCATCTCGGCAGCCGGGATAACGACCGGATGCGGACCTGCGCTCTATTGCCCGACCTTGCCGGTGACCCGCGAGCAGATGGCGGTCCTTCTCATACGTGCACTGGGAGAAAGCCCTTCCACGGCTTCCGGCACATTCCCTGACGTCCCCCCCGGCCCGTTTTCGGGCCATATCGAACGGATTGCTGAACTCGGGATCGCCACCGGGTATCCGGACGGCACCTTCGGGCCCGCCAACCCGATCTCCCGCGGTGAGATGGCAGTGATGTTGATGCGGGCACTCGATCTGACCGCCGGGCCCCTCATGGGGACCTTTTCCGACGTACCCGCTGGCCTGTTCTTCACTGGCGCGGTGGAGGCCATCGCCACGGCCGGTATCACTACCGGCTGCGGAGGTGGCAAATTCTGCCCCTTCGATCAGGTCTTGCGGGACCAGATGGCCAGCTTCATAGCTCGGGCCTTTGGCTTGACGCCGATCATTCCACCTCCGCGCGTGACCGATCTCGCCGTGGTCGAGGTCGCCGGAGGATTCGAAGCGCCGGTGTTCGTCGCCTCTCCCCCAGGAGACTCACGTTTGTTCGTGGTCGATCAGGACGGTCGTATCTGGATAATTCAGGGCGGCAGCAAGCTCGCAACTCCTTTCATCGATCTGCGCGGTCCGGTCGGATTCGGTGGTGAGCAGGGTCTGTTGGGTCTGGCGTTCCATCCCAATTACTCGAGCAACCGCCGGTTCTTCGTGAACTACACGGACAACGCAGGTGATACCCGGATCGTGGAATACGCAGCCTCGGCATCCAACCCGAATGTCGCAGACGTGGCAACGGCTCGAGAGTTGTTGATGATCAACCAGCCCGCCTCGAATCACAATGGAGGTTGGCTCGGGTTCGGACCAGACGGGATTCTCTACATTCCGATGGGCGATGGGGGCGGTGCGAATGACCAGTTCGGCAACGGTCAGAACCCCGACAGCCTGTTGGGATCGATCCTCCGCCTCGACGTCGACGCTGCTACGCCGGGGGCGGAGATCTGGGCCAAGGGTGTCCGCAACCCCTGGCGCAATGCCTGGGACGGCAACAACCTCTATGTAGCCGACGTCGGCCAAGGCCAGCGCGAGGAAGTGACGGTCCTGACAACGGGATCGGCCGGAGCCAACCTCGGCTGGCCGGTAGTGGAGGGAACCCGGTGCCTCAGCGGATCGACC
>JANMST010000520.1:0-33333 GCA_031389635.1 Acidimicrobiia bacterium
GCAAAAGTTATTTCCGAAATTGCTTTGTCTTGATTCGAAATTTCTAGTTCTCTCATCTCATTTGGTGTTCGATATTGCAGTACTTTTCTTGGCCTGTTATTGAGGTTGTTTTCGATTTCTTTGAGTCTTTCTGTGCTTACCTTATTGAAGTCCGTTCCTTTGGGCAGAAACCTTCTTATCAATCCGTTTGTATTTTCGTTTGTACCTCTTTCCCATGAGGAATATGGATGCGCAAAGTAAATATCCATTCCCGTTATTTTGGTCATTGCTGTTGGCTTGAGTAGTGACAGTGGTGCTAGACCCGTTGCCGTTGCCGCCGGCTTGCGTGGTGACCGTTGTTGGGGGGCCCCCACTCTGACCGTTGCCGCCGGCTTGCGTCGTGACCGTTGTTGGGGAGCCCCCACTCTGACCGTTGCCGCCGGCTTGCGTCGTGACCGTTGTTGGGGAGCCCCCGCCCTGACTGTCGCCGCTGCCCGGGTTCGTGATCGTGGTGGGAGGGCCCCCGCCCTGACCGTTGCCGCTGTCTTGGCCTGGGACGGCCAGGGCGGGCAAGGAAAGGCCAAGACAGAGGAGGATCGTCAATGCAAGTACGAACCGGCGCGACATGGCTCCCCTTACATCGGCAATAGCCGCCCAGAAGCTGAGCGGGGGCGTCAAGAAAGCTGCCAATAAGCCGATGGTCATAGCATGCGAAGTGGCGCTTCGAATCAGCTTTTTTCGCCCAAACTGGGTTCCTTTGCCCGTGTCGCTGGCTTGCTGGCTGTTTTGTTCGCCATCATCGTGTTTGCGGACTCAGATCAAGCCGAACGAATCGCTGCTGGCTCATTGGAGCTAGCGGCAACAGAGCGATCTCTCACATCGGCTGACTTGATCCGGGGCAATGTCGGAATCGGAGTTGTGCTGGCAAGCGCCGAAGCGACCGGCGTCGACACTCCTGACCGGTGGCCAGCGGCCATCTCACTCGCGGAACGAGCTCACTCACAATTGCTTGAACAGCTATCAGATCTGCATGACCCATATCTCACCACCCAGGGTGGGGTCATAGAAGATCACCTGCGCGAGATCGATGCCCTCCTCGAGTCGGGCGAAATCGACTTGGCCGATCAAATGGCGCGATCGCAGCTGGTGCCCTCGCTCGACGCCATCACCGCGAGTTTGCTAACGATTCGGGATGTCGTCGGTTCGCGTATCGAAGCCGAACGCAGTTCGGCCGGGAACCTCGCACAAGCCACCAGCATCACCATTGCCGTACTCGGTCCGCTCCTCGCGGTCCTCGCGTATCGGGCGATCTCGCAGCGCCGCCAAACCGAGCGTGATCTCGAAGAAGCGCTCGCGTCCGAGCGCCGGTTGGTCGCGGCCAAGGATCAGATCATCACCAACCTGTCTCATGAACTTCGAACACCACTAACGAGCATCTACGGATTTGCATCGCTGCTGGTCGAGGGCTTGTCGCAAGCATCCGGTGCAACGGGCTCCGGGCCCCATCGAGCCAACGCCCAGATCATCCTTTCGGAATCGGCCGCTCTCTCTCGGATGGTCGACGATCTTCTGACGTCTATCCGGGGCGACGAGGTGGGCATCAAGATCAAGCTGGTGGCGCTTTCGACCGGCGCAGAAATGGAAAAGGTGCTGCATCCCTTCGAGCAGGAGGGAGCCGAGATAAAGCAACACATCGAGGAGGCGCAGATTTGGGTCGACGGCATCCGCTTTCGCCAAGTGGTCCGCAACCTGGTTGCCAATGCTCGCCGACACGGCGGGCCCCGTATCGCGGTCGTCGGCCGAATTGTCGAAGACGATTATGAGCTCGCCGTAGTTGACGACGGTCCCGGGGTGCCCGAAGCGCTCAGGATGCGCATGTTCGAGCGATTCGTCCATCGAGGGTCTGAACCTCTCGTCGCCGGAAGCCTGGGGCTTGGGCTCTCCATCGCCCGAGCTCTGACCGAACTCATGGGTGGCAGACTGCGCTACGAGCGAAGCGACGGCCTCACGAAGTTTCTACTGACGTTCCCATTGTCGGCCCAACTTCAGGAGCCTGCGATGATCGAGGCGCTGGCGTCCTAGGAAGACCTCGACGGCCTAGGGGTTCCGGGTGATCGACGCCAGGGCCGTCTCGACCTCGTCCGGTTCTATCGGCGGGTAGAAAACCATCGTGTACAAGTCACATCGCTCCTGACCGTCACCGTCGAACCATCCGGCCACCCAGACACCGTCTTCGAACGGGCCGACCACGGCTCGCTGACCGGCAATCTCGATCTCGCCTTTCTCTCCCGGCCATTCCCGGGGTGGCAGTGCTCCCCTGATCAGGGCCACCGTCAGGTCCCCTTCCCCGTCGACCCAAAAGACCGACCGGGTACCCCCCAGAGCGGTGAATTCGTCTTCTTCGATCGCAGCCAGGTCCGCGCTCTCGCCGGCCACCCTGGTTGGAAGTTCCGGCACCTGATAGGGAATCTGGGGGCATTCGACGAGAGGTTCCAAGGTCGTCGTCGACTCGGGCGGAGCCGTTGTTATCGAGACAAGGCTGGTAGTCGACTCGGGGCTGGCTGAACAAGCACCGACGAGCAGCAGCGGTACCGCGACACGGAGGAAACGCATCCGGCCACGATAAGTACCTCCAACCTCCAACCTCCAACCTCGAACTTCGAACTTCGAACTTCGAACCGCCGTTAGGGTCCGGCCATGGACCCGAAGTCAAGCGCTCGTGCAACCATCGAAAGCCATGCCGGGGAACTGCGCGACATCAGTCGATGGATGTTTCACAACCCCGAGGTCGCCTTTCAGGAACACCAGACCTCGGCCAAGCTGGCCCAATATCTCTCCAGTCAGGGTTTCAAAGTCGAGTATCCCGCCTACGGGCTCGAGACCGCCTTTGTCGCCCGGACCGGATCAACCGGACCCGAGGTCGTGATCTGCGCCGAGTACGACGCCCTGCCCGGGGTAGGCCAGGCCTGCGGACACAACATCATCGCCACCTCCGCCCTCGGAGCCGGCCTCGGCCTCAAAGACCTCGCCGAGTCGCTGGGCATCAGAGTCACCGTGCTTGGCACTCCCGCCGAGGAGTTGTACGGGGGCAAGGTCGACCTGATCAACGCCGGGGCCTTCTCCGACGCCTCACTGGCGATGATGGTGCATCCATCGACCCACGACGTGGTCGACCCGACCGTGATCTCCGTGGTCCATCTCGATGTCTCGTTCCGCGGCAAATCGGCACATGCGTCATCGTTTCCATTCTCCGGGATCAACGCACTCGATGCCTTCGTCCAGGCTTACGTGAACGTCTCCACCCTGCGCCAGCAACTGGAGACGACCGACAAGGTGCACGGGATCATCACACATGGAGGTGACGCCGCCAACATCATCCCGGACTTCACCAGGTCGACCTGGTATGTGCGAGCGCCACATCAGGAGCGACTGGACGTCCTTCTCCCTCGCATCATCGCCTGTTTTGAAGCGGCGGCCACCGCCACAGGATGCACAATGAAATTCGAGTCGGTCGGTCACCCCTTCGAGAACATGCGCCACAACCCGGTGCTGGTCGATCTCTACGGAGCAAATTCCGCCGCCATCGGCCGGCCGATGTTGCGGGGCGGCGACCTTCCTCCTCACCTCTCAGGATCGACCGACATGGGGAATGTGTCGAAAGTGGTGCCCGCGATCCATCCGATGATCAGCATCGACAGCCTGCCGGCCAGCAACCACCAGCCGGAATTCGCCGCTCACACCATCACCCCGGCCGGGGAGAAGGCCATCGTCGACGGTGCCATAGGAATGGCCTGGACAGTGATCGATGTAGCGATCGGAGATCGCTGGGGAGAGCTTGCCGGCTAGACGCCGTCAAGCGGTTTGAGGTTTGAAGTTTGAGGCTTGAGGCTTGCGAGGTGAGGCAACCTCGAACTTCGGACCTCAAACCTCGAACCTTCGTCAGCCGCCAATCGCGTAGAACTTTCCGTCTCTTACTCCCACATATATCCGACCGTTCCATACCGCCGGGGTCGACTCGATGCATGACTCCGAGAGCTGCAGGGTCCATTGAAGAATCGGCTGGCGCGGATCAGCGATGGAGTACGACCGCATCTCGCCGGTGCAACTCGCCACCAGCAGCTCTTCTCCAACGACCACCGGCGACGACCACGAATGCCATCCGATCTCTTCTCTGAACACGACCTCACCCGTCTCTTGATCGACCGCGAGAAGCTCGCCCGGATTGGTCGAGGCATAAAGGACCCCGTCGCCGAGGGCCGGGGTGGCCCAGAAGCCTCCAAAGTCGGTGCCGCCAGGTACCTGGACCCCCCATACAAAGGGATCCTCGGCGGACGGGTCGAGCTTGATCAGCTGACCAAGGTCGCGTGAGCGCTGGTTCTTGCGCTCCTCCTCGACGGCGGCGTAGATGTTGCCTTCGTGGTCGGAGATCAAGGTTGCATCGGTGTCATCCCCGACCCAATAGTCGAAGACCAACGGGGCATTGCCGTTCTCGATGTCGGAGATGTCGAAACCGGCCACTCGGCCGCCGGAATTGGAGAAATAGGCCGTCTCCCCGTGGACCATCACCGAGCTCTCGATCGAGACGTTGCGACCTACCAGCCCGAGGAGTTCCTGGGTCCAGCCGGGAGTCTGGAAGAGGATTTCCGGTGCTATTGCCACCAGTCCATCGCCGCCCATCGACCGGTTGAGCTTTACCGCAAAGAACCACGAGTTCTCACCACCTTCGTACATCACGTCGTCAACGATCACCGGGTTGCCGTCCCAATCGTCGTTCCAGATGCCGTCGACCGCCGTCGCCTCGAGACCCCATAGCTCGATCGGCTCTGGCCGGTCGAGCGCAACGATTCGCAACCGGTTGTCGCGGGAACCGAAGTAGAGCAACGGATAGCCGTCGGGGTCGAGGGTCACCGAGCCCTTGATGATGTCCCCTACCGGAAACGAAGGGCGAAGTTCGGCTCCGCTCTCGGCGTCGAGAAAGTGAACGGCTTTGTCGTAAGCGCCAAAGATGACCTCGGTGATTCCGTCCGGTCGCTCCCACACCACGGGTTGTCCGGTCCATCCTGATCCGCACCAGACACTCGATACTCCTGCGACCGAAGAGGAACCGCACATGCCTCCTTCCGGCGGATAGGACCACAACACCCGGGGATTCTCGGGAAGCGGCCCGCTCCCGTAGAACGTACGGGTGGGATTCCCCCGGAACATCGTCAGACCCACTGTCGATCCCCACGGCTCACCCACCGTAAAACCGGGCACGGTGCCGGGCTCCCGAGCCGGCAATGTGGTGGTGGTCGTCGTCGCAACTGTCGTGGTTGGGGCTCTCGTGGTAGTCGTCGGAGCGACTGTGGTGGTGGTGGCCTCGACGGCCAACCGCGCTGACTCGGACGATTCCTTCATCACCGCGTAGCTCACCGCCCCCACCATCGACCCGAACAGGACCACGATCACGGCGGCGGCTCGCATCCGGGACGGAGCGGCCGCCGGATCCGGTGGTCGGTCGGGCGTCACGGCGCCCCGCAAGGAGGATCGTCGGTCAGCACCGGGTGCCCGGAACTCTCAATCACGGCCGGGATCAGACAACCGGTGATCTCACCTTCTGGAGAGATCACCACCCTTGCAACTCCCGTGGCGGCGCTCGCCGGCGACAACTCGGGCCATACGAAGTTGCCGAGGCTCCAGAAGACCGGTCGGTCCTCGACGGTCTCGAACGGTTGCAACCGGTGGGGATGGTGACCGAAGACCGCGTCGGCGCCGGCAGCAATCATTGCCTCCGCCCTTTCCACGTCCTCGTCCCTGGGAGTCGCGTCCAGTTCCACCCCCCAGT
The DNA here is from genome assembly GCA_031389635.1 of Acidimicrobiia bacterium. GTDB lineage: Bacteria > Actinomycetota > Acidimicrobiia > Spongiisociales > ZC4RG35 > DATEEG01. The sequence goes on from JANMST010000520.1 coordinate 5,804, forward strand.
GGACTGACACCACAACGAAGTCTGCCACAGAGGCGGCAGCTTCGACTGTCGACACCATGGACTCGATGGTGTCTCCGTCCGCCATCCCGGCTTGCTCGCCGGTTGCAATCCAACCGTCGTGAGGTCGGATGCCGCCGAAGCCGACGACCGCAATCCGCCAGCCGTTGATATGGAAAAGTGCAGGGATGGCGGCGACCGGGGCGGTCCGACCGGCTCCAACGGGCACCACCCCGATGGTCGACAGGTTCTGCATGCCGTCGAGCAGGGCTTCCTTGCCATAGTCCTGGGAGTGATTGTTGCCGAGATTGGCAACTTCAACTCCCGCCGCCGCCATCTCGGTCAACCCGTCGGCACACTGAAAGACAAACTCTTTGTCCTCGGCCGCCCCGAGAGCGGATGGCGAGCACTCGAGGTTGACCAGCGTGAGGTCGTCGTCAAGGAACAAGCCATCGAGACCGCTCCAGGCCCATTCGTAGCCGTGGCTAGCCAGGGCGGGAATGTAGGAAGGGTCGAGGTTGACATCGCCGGTCCCCTGGACGGTGACCCACCCCCTGGGCGGAACCGTGATGGCGGTAGACGTTGTGGTCGGCGCAGCCGTAGTGGTAGGTGGAGGGTTCGAGGTTGGAGGTGCGAGGTTCGAGGTTCGAGGTTGAGCCCCTGCCGGGGCGGAAGTCGGGGCTCCGGCGGATTGGCCGGCGCAAGCAAATGCAGCGGTGCCGAGTGCAAGCCCGCCCACAAGCACAACAACTACGCGCAAAGGGGAGGACACCCCGAAAAGGGTAGGAGCGACCCGAACGGTATTACCGCAACTTCGACCCGATCAGGCCTCGAACTTCATACCTCGAACCCCAAACCCTCCGGAACCACCACTCACCACGTACCACACAAAACGCACCACGGTTCGGGCCTACAAAATCTGCGCCAGGAACTGCTTGGTTCTGTCCTCGGTCGGAGCAGTGAAGAAATGCTCCGGGGTCCCTACCTCGACTATCTGCCCATCGGCCATGAAGACCACACGGTCGGCGACGGCCCGGGCAAAACCCATCTCATGGGTGACAACGATCATCGTCATCCCCGATGTGGCGAGTTCCTCCATCGACTCGAGGACTTCCTTGATCATCTCCGGATCAAGGGCCGAGGTCGGCTCATCGAACAACATAACCTTCGGTTGCATCGCCAGCGAACGAGCGATCGCCACCCGCTGCTGCTGACCACCGGACAGCTGACCGGGAAACTTGTGGGCCTGCTCGGGAATCCGGACCTGCTCCAGCATGGACATCCCCAGGTCCTCGGCCCTGTCCCGGGGCATCCGCCGCACCTGCCGGGGAGCAAGGGTGACATTGTCGAGAACGGTCAGATGAGGAAAGAGGTTGAACTGCTGGAAGACCATGCCGGTCTCGCGACGTACTTCCTGAATCCGGCGCAGATCATCGCTAAGTTCGATCCCATCGACTACTACGCGCCCCCGGTCGTGCTTTTCCAGGCGATTCACACAGCGGATGAGCGTGCTCTTGCCCGAACCGGAGGGACCTATGACGACCACAACCTCCTTCCGGGCGACCACCAGGTTGATGTCCTTCAAAGCCTGGAAGGTCCCGAAGAACTTGTCGACGTTCTCCATCAGAATCATGGGGCCATCGACCGACGTCGGCATTGGGACTGTCACCTTTCTCCGATCCCCAGCCGACGCTCGAGTCGCCTGGCCTCTCGCGACATGGTGTAGCAGCCCGCCCAAAAAGCAAGCGCGACGAATGGCAACGTGATCCGGGCCAGACCCTGAGCGTTGAAGGCCGGCTGCGTGTTGGCGAATCCGGACGCGGCGAGGATGTCTGGAAAGCCCACAACGGCGACCAGGGTCGTGTCCTTGAACAAGCTGATGAATTGCCCGACCATCGCCGGGATCGTGGCACGCAATGCCTGGGGCATCACAATCGAACGAGTTGTCTGGAAGGCGCTGAGACCGAGCGAGGCGGCTGCCTCCGTCTGTCCCGGCGGAACCGCATGGAACCCTCCACGGACGACTTCAGCGATGTAGGCCGCTTCGAAGAGGGTGATAGCGATCAGCACCCTTGTAACACCCGAAGGGCGAAGCTCCAGGGGGAGGAAGAACCCCAGGGCGAACACACCCAGAAGGAGCAACGTTATGAGTGGCACTCCCCTGATCAACTCGATGTAGGTGACCGAGAGTCCTTTGACGATAGGCAGAGAGGAGCGCCGGCCCAGGGCCAGCAGGATCCCGAGCGGGAAGGCGAACATGACACCGGCCATGGTCAGAAAAAGGTTCAACTGCAGGCCACCCCATTGGTCCCACCCGATGCCCGATGTGGTCAGCGTCAGATACGCAGCGATCGGGAGCAAAAGAGCCAGCAACCACATCCACCTACGAGCACCGGACGGAACAGCCCGGCCGAGCCGGTTGGCGACCACTCCCACAAGCAACGCGCTGGCGACTGCGGTGGCCGGGCCTGGCGTTTGGGTCAGACCCAAACAGACCGCCACGACCAGCCCCAGGGGCCAGAAGCGACGAGAGATCTGGACGAGGCTGCTGGCCGGGGTGAGCGGCAGACCGGCCTCACGGGCTCGGGCGGCAGTGCCCGACCACACCAGGCCCGCCACCAGTCCGGTCATCGCTGCAATCACCGAAGCGCTGGCGGCCACTCGCCACAGCTGATCCCGGGGAAAGCCGCCCACAACGAAAAGCGCGAGATTTACCCGAAGAATCGTGAAGTCCGCGGCCGCGACGAAGCGGATCAGAGCGACCAAGGCGACAGCCAGCATCGTCCCCAGGACCAAGGTAAGGAAGCCATTGATGGGTGTGGAAAGAAGGTTCTTCCTGATCCAGTGGAGGGCCCCGGGGCGGGCTCGTGCGGGCATCGTCGCCGTCGCCATCAGCGGGACACCAGCCGGTAGCGTCGGCTGTAGACATTCACGACTGCGGAGATGACGAGACTGAAGGTGAGGTAGCACCCCATCAAGATGAGAATCGTCTGCGGAGCCGGTTGGCCGTTGCCTATCGCCTGATAGGCGATCAACGTCACGTCGGCGAACCCGACGGCGATCGCCAGAGAGGTGTTCTTGACGTAGTTGAGGTACTGGTTGATTGTAGGGGGTAGGGCGATTCTCAAGGCCTGCGGTAGAACGACAAACCGAAGCCTCTGTGTGTTCGAGAGGGCAAGGGCGTTGGCCGCTTCGGTTTGGCCTTTGGAAACCGCCTGGATCGAACCGCGGACAATCTCGGCGACATGACTGGCGGTATAGAGGACCAGCGCACCCAGGACCGCGAAGAACGCACCCAGACCTCCGAACCCGCCGGTGATCACCCGTCCGTCAAGCACCGGAAGCGAAATGGTTAGGGGACGATCGAGAGCGATGTACGCGATCACCGCTACGACCATGATGAAGCCCAGGGTCCAGAGCCAGCGATGGTGCGGCTGTCCGGTTCGGGCTTGCACCCGGGTTCGCGACCACCAAATCACAACACCCGAAACAACGGACAAAGCGAGGATCAGTTGATAGGTCGAGGCCCTCGCTCCGGACGAGATCCCGGGCACGTGGATCTCGAGGTTGCTGATCACCAACCACCCGAACGGGGTTATCGGACTGCGGGCAGCAGGGAGGCGGAGGATCACCGCCTGAAACGCAAAAACGATGAGCAACAAGGGCGGGAGATTCCGAACGGTCTCTACAAAGAGAGCGGAGGCCTTGGCCACCAGCCAGTTGGAGGAAAGCCGCCCTATTCCGACCAGCACACCAATGATCGTCAGCAAGGGAAGACCGACAACCGCCAGGGCCAGCGTGTTGCGAACCCCGTTGAGCAACGCCTCGCGGACCGACGACCCGGGGCTGAGATCAGATCCGGCGATCCGAACCCCGAAAGGCTGGCTGAGGAAGTCGAAGTCGGTGCGGATCCCGAGACGCCGGAGGTTGTTGCTGAGGTTGAACCAAAGGATGTAGAGGACAAGCCCGGCAACGACCACGGCGACGAGTTGCGCGACGACGCGCAAGACCCGTATGTCACGCCAGAACGAAGGCCGAGCTTGGGGTTGGGTCGTGATGTCTGCCCCTCAGTTTGAGGTTCGAAGTTAGAGGTTCGAGGCAGGAAGCCTGAGTTCGAACACCTCAGACCTCAAACCTCGAACCTCCTCATTCAAACCTCAAACTTCGAACCTCAAACCTTCCTCCTACCGATACGGCGGTGCGTACTGGAGTCCCCCGTTGGTCCACAAGTCGTTGACACCACGGCTCAAACCTAGGGCCGTGTCGGGTCCGACGTTGCGATCGAAGATCTCGCCGTAGTTCCCGACCGCAGCGATCACGTTGGCTGCCCATCCTGCCTCGAGCCCAAGGCCAGAGTCGAAGATACTTGGCCCGTCATCTCCTGTGATTTCGAGGCCAAGCAGACGACGGATCTCGGCATTCTCGGTATCGGCGAACGAGTCGATGTTGCCCGACTCAATTCCCAATTCCTCGGCCAGGATCGTGGCGTAAACGACCCAGTTGATCACCTGCGCCCACTGCGAATCCCCGTCACGGATTGCCGGGCCGAGCGGTTCCTTCGAGAACGTCTCTTCGAGTATCACGACCGCCTCCGGGCCGCCTTCGGCTTCGGGGAAAGCCGAGCGGACACCGGCCAGCTGGGACTTGTCCGAGGTCCACCCGTCGCATTGGCCAGCCACGAACGCAGCCTGGAGGACCTCGTTGTCCTCGAAGGTCAAGGGTTCGTAGGGGATGTCCGCAAAGCGGGTCGCCAGGTTCAGTTCGGTGGTGGTCCCCGAAAGGACACAGATGGCAGTGTTGGCCAGGTCCTCAAGGGTCGTGAACCCCGAGTCCGACCTCACCATCATCCCCTGCCCGTCGTAGAACGTCGTATGCAGGAAGGTGGCGCCCTCACCACCGTCGCGACTTGACGTGAAGGTCGTGTTCCTGATCAGGACATCGATCTCACCGGACTGCAGCGCCGTGAACCGCTGCTGGGCGGTAAGCGGGACGTACTCGACCGCCTCAGGGTCGCCCAGCACAGCGGCTGCGACCGCTTTGCAGAAGTCGATGTCGAATCCGGACAAAGTGCCATCCGGGTTGCGGAAGCCAAAGCCCGGGACCGACTCATTGACTCCACACAACAGGCTTCCCCTGGCCTGGACCGCCCCGAGCAGCTCACCGCTTGGAGCCGGCGGCTGGGTTTCGGTGGTTTCGGTGCCGGGATCGGCAGTAGTGGCCGATCCGGAGTCGGTGGTGACGGTTCCCCCGGTCGTAGTGGTGGTATCGGCGGCCTGCGTGCAGGCTGACAGCGCAAGAAGAAGCGCCGTGGCTAACAAGAGGAACGGCTTCCTCATATGACCTCCCTAGGTTTCTCCCTTGGTGGGGAGGCAATCGACCCTAGCGCCGAGGCGTGCAAGATGACTAGCGCGAACCAGGAATGGGCCTGATTCCGTAACACGCGGAGGCCGCTTGTGACATTCTTAAAAGGACACCTCCAAACGGGTCGAACGGAACAATCCTTGGATAACACAGACGCTGTGCTGCTAACGGCTGCGTCCAATGGGGACGCTGACTCGTTTGCCGTTTTCTTTCGACGTCACGTGTCCCCGGTGACCCTGTACGGGCTCAGGCGATGCTCCGACCCCGACGATGTCGCCGACCTGGTGGCCGAGACTTTTCTTGTGGCCCTACAGGCATCCGGCCGTTACGTACCGGAGACCGACACCGCCTTGCCCTGGCTGTTCGGAATCGCACGGAGGGTTCTGGCCAAACAGCGCAGGCGGCTGGCGGGCACCCGGCGCCTGCTCGTGAAAGCGACCAACGCTCACCTCTTATTCACATCGTCTGAGGAGGATGCAGTGGCGGCTGCCATCGACGCCGCCCGCCAGGCTCCTCTTCTCGAAGCGGGTCTGGCGGCACTCAGTACGAGCGAGCGCGAAGTTCTCGAACTCGTCGCCTACGACGGCCTGACGCCGTCAGAGGTGGCGGCGATGCTGAACCTCAGCCCCAACGCGGCCCGCCTTCGCCTCTCCCGGGCCCGGCGCCATCTGCGACAGGTACTCGATCCTGCCCCAGGGGTGGAGAAGGAGGCCCGCCATGCGTTCTAACGACCGTTTCCGTCGCCCACGGGATCCTGATCTAAAGGACTACTGGGACCGCCTCGAGAAAAGGTTGCGCGCTCAGATGGTGGAGTCGCCTCCTCGCAAGGTTCGCTTCCCGTCCGTGACCCGGGTGATCCGCACGATGGCTCGCCCTGCCTTGCACGGCAGCATGGCGATGGTCATGGTCGCGGTAGTGATTCTGACCGGAAAAGCTGCCCCCACCGACCTGGACCTCCCGAGTCAGTTGTCGGTGGCCTCCACAGCAGCCGGCCCGATCTGGGTGGAGGTCGCCGAGATCCACGACCCCACCCCCCAGCGATCCAAGGTAGTGGTCAATCGCCGACCACCCCGCTTCGTCACGCTGGTCACGAACGAGCCGCGGCCATCGGCTCCAGTGCCCGAGACGAACAGCCCGGCAACGGTCTAGCGGCAGTCGGGGACCCAGGGTCGATTTCCGGGCGTCTACTCGCCGAGGAGAAGCGCCACGCGGCCGACCAATGAATCGACGTCGAGCCCGAGTTCCTGCAGAAGGTCATCCACAGTTCCGGCCGCAAGGAATCGGTCCGGGATCCCCATCACTGAGACCTTCGACGACAAGTCGGTGCCGGACAGGTGCTCAAGCACGGCGCTTCCGAAACCTCCCGAGACGACGTTGTCCTCGAGAGTCACAACCCGGCGATAGCTCGACACAAACTCCTCCAGCCGGGGATCGAGGGGTTTTACCCATCGAGCGTTGACAACGCCGCAAGAGATGTCGCGCGCAGCCAGGTTGGAAGCGACCTTTTGGGCGATCTCGACCATTCGGCCGACCGCCAGGATGAGCACATCCTCCCCTTCCCTGACCTCCTCCCAAACACCGACCGGGATCGGGGTCGCCGGCAGCGATGGGAGCGACGAAGCAGAGGCCTTGGGGAATCGGATTGCGATCGGGCCGTTGTGGGCGACCGCAGTCTCGATCATTCCTGCCAGCTCGTGAGCGTCGGCCGGTGCCCCCACGACCATGTTGGGGATCATTCTTAGATAGGAGAGGTCGAACACTCCGTGATGGGAAGGGCCATCGGGTCCGGTGATGCCCGCTCGGTCGATCAAGAACACCACCGGCAGATCGTGAAGGGAGACATCGGTGATGATCTGGTCGAACGCCCGCTGCAGAAAACTCGAATAGATGGCGACCACCGGCTTCTTTCCGGCCATCGCCACGCCCGCCGCCAGGGTCACGGTGTGCTGCTCAGCAATGCCGGTGTCGAGCACCCGCTCGGGCATCTCGTCGGCCATCTCCTGGAGCCCGGTCGAGGAGACCATTGCCGCCGAGATCGCCATGACGTCGGGATTGCGTCGGGCGATGTCGAGCACCGACCGACCGGCGATATCCGTGAGTTTGGTTTCCGCCTTGAGGGCTCGACCGGTGGCAATGTCGAAACTGCCGGGGCTATGGAGCTTGTCGATCTCGTCGGCGATCGCCGGGCCGTAGCCCAGTCCCTTCTCGGTTATGACATGGACGATGACCGGCTCCCCGTACTCACGGGCCTGGGCCAGGGTTGTTTCCAGAAGCTTCAGGTCATGCCCGTCGATCCGGCCGGAGTATTTCAGACCGAGCGTGTCTAACACGGTCGACGGCTCGAGAATCTGCTTGAAGGCTTCCTTGAACCGGCTGGCCATCTCGTCGGCGGTTTCGCCCACCACGGGCAGGCCTCTCAGCATCCGACCAAAGGTGCGCTTGGTCCACTCGTAGCGTGGGTCGAGGCGGTAGTGCGAAAGATTGGCGAGGGCGGCCAAACCTCCGACCGTCGGGGCATAGGAACGCCCGTTGTCGTTGACGACGATCACGAGATTGGTGGGCCTGGCCACGGCAATGTGGTTCAAGGCCTCATAGGCCATGCCGCCGGTGAGAGCCCCGTCCCCGATCACGGCAACGGTCCAATAGTCGGGATGGGTGAGGGCATGCCCGAGTGCATATGACAGGGAAGTCGAGGCGTGGCTGTTCTCGACGAAGTCGTGGGGACTCTCCGCCCGGCTCGGATAGCCGGACATCCCTCCGTATTTGCGAAGGCTGGAAAAACCATCCATGCGACCCGTGACCAACTTGTGAACGTAAGCCTGGTGCCCGACGTCCCAGATGATCCGGTCGTGGGGGCTGTCGAAGGAGCGGTGCAGGGCGATGGTCAGCTCGACCACGCCGAGGTTGGGGCTGAGATGGCCACCGGAACGGGAGATCTGATCCACCAGGAACTGGCGGATCTCCTGACAAAGCTCAGCCAGCTCCTCCTCATCCAATTGCCGCAGATCGGAGGGTCGCCGGATACGGGCGAGAAGAGAGGTCACGAGAACGACAGGCTACCGGGAGTCCGTTGTGAAGTCAGCCGGTCGAAAGGACCAGCCACAGGCCACAGGCCACAGGCCTCAAGCGGCGTCGCACGTCTCACGTCTCACGTGCCACGGCTATGAGTCTTGGTGCCCGAGGCTGAAGCTGTCCGCCGTGAGGCGTGAGACGTGGGACTTGAGACGATCTCATCCAGGCGACGGCGGACCTTCAGTCGTGGGATTCTCCGTTTGCGGGATCCGCAGGCGGAAGGTCGAGCCCTGGCCCAGTTCGCTTTCTACCTGGACCGATCCTCCGTGGCGCTCGACCACGTGGCGGACGATGGCGAGGCCCAGGCCGGTGCCACCTGTGGCCCGTGCCCGAGCGGTGTCGACCCGGTAGAACCGCTCGAAGATTCGCGGCAACTCCCGACTGGGGATCCCTTCACCCGAGTCGACGACCTCCACCAGAACATCCCCGTTGTCACTCCTGAGCCTGACGTCGATTGCGCCGCCTTCAGGAGTGTGGCGGACGGCATTGTCGAGCAGGTTGCGGATCGCCAGCCCGAGGTCCCTCCTGCTTCCAGACACCGATACCGCCGATGACGATGCCGTCAGTGTGAGCCCCGCCGATTCGGCGGCCGGCCTGAGCCGGTTCACCTCCTCCTCGGCCACCTGATCGAGCCGCACCAACTCGTGGTCCGGCTCCGAAGCCTCGAGCCGCGACAGATCGAGGAGGTCACCGACAAGCTTGGCAAGCTGCCTCGCCAGACGCTCGATTTGCTCGCCGAAGCGCTGGGCCGAGCCAGGATCACGGGCCAGGGCCATTTGCAGTGCCTCGGCCGAAGCCAGGATGGCTGCCACCGGTGTTTTCAACTCGTGTGAGGCCGACGAAACGAAGTCACGCCGCATGGCGTCGAGCCGGCTCGTATCAGTGATGTCGGAGATGGCAAGAAGAACGCGCCGATCCTGCGGGAACGGGCTGGCGGCGGCCTGCAAGATTCGCGTCGGGTTTCCGTGATCGAAGAGACCCTCGGTCCTGGTTCCCCCGGTCCTCGCCTCTCTGACGAGAGTCTGCAACCCGTGAGGAGTGAGGCCCCCGAGAACGTCCGAGATCCGGATCATGTCGGCCGCGGCGGGGTTCGAGTAAAGGATCTGGTCATCCTCGTCGATCACCACAACCGCCTGACGCACGGCTCCCAGCACCTGATCCAGCAGGTGTGCCTGCCCCTCGCTGAGTTCGATCCGGTGGCCGAGCTCGGCCGCCATGTGGTTCAGAGCAACGGCCATGCGATCGAGCTCCTTCGTATCCACTCTCGGCACTCTCGCCGCCAGGTTGCCCCCGGCGACCGACTCGGCAGCGTTCGTCATCTCCTTCAGGGGTCGGGCAATTCTTCGTGAGATCAGCCAGACAAGCATGACTCCAATGAGCCCGGCCAACCCCGCCCCCGTGATCACCGCCACTCTGATCTGTCCAAGTCGGTCGGCTACCGAGGCCTCGGGAAGCGCCAGGCGGACGATTCGACCTTCGCTAGGCGGGAGGGCGACGTACAACAGGGCCTCGTCGATCGTTGAGCTCTGACGGCGGGCCACCCCCACCTCCCCGGCCAGGGCCGCCACCACCTCCGGTCGCTGCGAATGGTTCTCCATCGCGGAGACGTCCTCGACGGAATCGGCCAAAACCTGCCCGTCCAACCTGATCACGGTCACCCGACTCCCGGACCGGCTCGCCAGGTCGTCGACAACTGCTTCCAGGTTGTCCTCGCCCCGTATCGCCACTTCGACCACCGAGGCCTGCTGGACAAGGGACGATGTCAACTCATCCAGGAACTGCCTGCGGACCGAGCTATCGACCAGAACGCCGAACAGCCCGATGATCACAACGAAGGCCAGCGTGTAGACGGCGAGGAGTTTTACCGATAGGCCCCGCCTGGTTTCACTCATCGACGAATTTGTACCCCAAACCCCGCACAGTAACGATATGCCTCGGCCGGGCTGGGTCTGCCTCCAGCTTCTGACGGAGCCGCTTGATGTGAACATCGAGGGTCTTGGTGGCCCCGAAATAGTCGGGACCCCAGACCTCGTCGATCAAAGTCTCTCTGGTGGCGAGCCGTCCTCTCCGGCGCATCAGCGACTCCAGGAGGTCGAACTCCTTGGGTCGAACCGGGACCGACTCACCGGCGACTCTCACCTCGTGGGCGTCGACGTCGAGTTCGACCGCGCCGCCGCGGAGGACCTCGTTGCTCCCCGATAGCGCACCTGATTTGGCCGCCCGTCGAAGTTGGGCCCGGACCCGGGCGACCAACTCTCTCATGGAGAAGGGTTTTGTCATGTAGTCGTCGGCGCCCAGTTCGAGGCCCGCCACCTTGTCGGCCTCTCCCTCTTTGGCAGTGAGCATGATGATCGGCACGTCGGACTCCCGTCGTAACTGGCGGCAGACATCCAGGCCCGACATCCCGGGGAGCATCACGTCCAGAATCACCACCGATGGGTTGAGCCGGCGAGCCGCCTCCAGGCCCTCCCGGCCGCCCTGAGCGGACGCCACCTGGAAGCCTTCGAGCTCGAGGGCATAGCTAACCGCTTCGACGATGGCCGATTCGTCCTCGACCACCAGGACCCGTGGCCTGTGGTCAGGGGACGTCGCCGTTGCGATCACTGGCTGCCATCCCTTCTTCATTGAACTCCATCATCTCACCGGTGAGGAGAAAAGCTGTCTGCTCGGCAATATCGACCACCTGGTCGCCGATTCGCTCCAGGGCCCGGCTGACGATCATCATCCGGGTCGCCCACTCGAGCATGCCCGCGTCGGGACCACAGTCGACCACTTCTTTGTACATGTTTCGATTGAGACGGTCGATCGGCTCGTCCATCGCTGGCAACAGCCGCGCCTCGTCGAGATCGCGGCGGACCAGCGCTTCCACCCCAGTGCGGATCATCGGCCTCACGAGATCGCCCATCTCCCTGATCTGAGCGACAATTCGCTCGGAACGGGGCAGCCCGTAAGTGACCTGGGCGATCTTGGCGATGTTGACGCACTGATCGCCCATCCGTTCGAGGGTCGTATTGAGGTGCAGGATCACCGACATCATCCGGAGGTCGCTCGCCATTGGTTGCTGGCGAGCCATGAGAGTCATCCAACGGTCGTGGACCTCTAAATACGTGCGATCGATCCGAGCATCGAGCTGCACCACGCGGGCGGCCAGCTCCATGTCCGGGATGCAGACCGAGTCGACTGCCATGCCCACCATCTGCTCGGCCTGATCAGCGACGCCCAAAAGCGTCTGTTCGAGATCGACCATCTCCTGGTGGAAGCCGGAGCGCATGTCGTTCATCCGAATCGTCCCGTTATGTAGTCCTCCGTCATCTGCTGGCGGGGTTTGGTGAATATGTCTTCGGTGCGACCGTATTCCACCAGGTACCCGGCTCGATCCTCGTCCATGTTGAAGAAGGCGGTGAAGTCCGAGGCCCGGGCCGCCTGCTGCATGTTGTGGGTGACGATGATGATGGTGTATCGGCTCTTGAGTTCCTGGATGAGCTCTTCGATCCTGAGGGTGGCGACTGGATCGAGCGCCGAGGTCGGCTCATCCATCAGGACGATCTCGGGCTTGACGGCAATCGCCCTGGCAATGCAAAGCCTCTGCTGCTGGCCGCCGGAAAGCGAATAACCGCTCTCGCGGAGCTTGCCCTTGACCTCGTCCCAAAGAGCAGCCTGCCGGAGAGCTCCCTCCACTAGGTCGTCCATCTTGCCCTTGAACCCGTTGACCTTGGCTCCCCAGGCAACGTTGTCGTAGATGCTCTTGGGGAACGGGTTCGGTTTCTGGAAGACCATTCCCACCTTGCGGCGTACTTCGACGGGATCGATCCCGGGTCCGTAAATGTCGACACCGTCGAAGCGAACCTCACCTTCCACCCGTGCCCCCGGAATCAGGTCGTTCATGCGGTTGAACGCACGGAGAACAGTGCTCTTTCCGCAACCGGAGGGTCCGATCAAGGCGGTGATCTTGTTGGTTACACAGTCGAGATTGATGTCCTTGACCGCGCGGAACGCCTTGTAGTACACACCCATCCCCCGAGCCTCGACCGCGATCGGCGGCGGGGTGGAAACGGGAGGGGACTGCACGGTAGCTATATCGACCATGGGGACATTCTCCACTAACTCCATCTAGTAGCTCCTCTGGAATCTATTGCGCAGGATGATCGCGGTGGCGTTGAGGGCCAGGAGGAGAACCAGCAGCACCACGATGGCGGCGGCGGCGATGTGTTGGAATTCGGGCTGGGGACGCGAGGTCCACTGGTAGATCTGGATGGGGAGCGTCGTGAATTTGGAGAAGGGTCCCGTGGGATCGACGGTAATAAAGGTCGAGGCCCCTACCACCACGAGTGGTGCGGTCTCGCCAAATGCCCGGGCCATCGCCAGGATCGTGCCGGTCAGGATTCCCGGCGCGGCATTGGGGATGACGTGAGTCCTGATGGTCTGCCACTTGGTGGCGCCAAGAGCCAGCCCCGCCCTCCTCAATGACTGTGGTACAGCCCGGATCGCCTCCTGCGAACTGATGATTACGACGGGCAACACCAGCAAGCCAAGTGTCAGCCCCGCCGACACGATGGTACGCCCGTTGGCGACTCCCCCTGCTTCGCCGGCTCCGAAGGCCGAGCCGCTGGTGAGACTCTCCAGGACCCGGACGAATATGGCCAGGCCGAGCATTCCGTAGATGATCGACGGGACCCCTGCCAGGTTGTTGATGTTGGTGCGGATCAATCGGTTGATCCGGTTGTCCGTGGCGTACTCCTCGAGAAAAACCGCAGCCGCAACCCCGACCGGAAACGCGAACAAGATCGTGAAGCCCAGGACCCACAAGGAGCCGAAGATGGCAGTTCGAATCCCGGCCAGTTCCGGCTCCGGATTCTGCGGGGACCGAACGAACGAAGCGGAGACCCAGGAGCGAAACTCAAGCTCGGCGTTCGGAAAGTCTGCAGCGACCTCAGCCTCGATGGAGGCACGATCGAACATTGACTCCGTGAAACTCCAGGTGGCGACGACATTCGGTTCGACCACTCTTTCAAGAACGAGTTGATAGATGCTCGCTTGATCCCGGGCCGGCAACGTGCAACCCGGGGTGGCGTCGGGACCGGCGCACAACGCATCCCAGCTGTCTTGAGGCTCGAACACGAGGCGGTCCTCGAAGAAACGCTGGTCTCGCTCGAGGCGGCGTCCGGCGTTGCGGGAGACGTGCTCCAACAGAATCGAAACGAGCGAATCGGCCTCAAGGTCCGCCAGTGCGGTCTCCGGGGGAAGACCGAGACCGGCGATCAACTCTTCCGGCGGGATCGTGCTCTCCAGGGCGGTGAGGCCGAACGATTGGTTCACCACCGTGTACAGGAGTGTCAGCAACGAGAGCACCGCCACCACAAGTGATGCCAGGAACAGAAGGCGAAATAGGACGCCTCGGCGGCTCCGTTTCCGATCGAGCTTGACCGCAGCTTCCCCCTGCGGGAACTGTTGCGACACGACCGTCGAAGCGGCTCGCGCCTCTGCTTCTGCGACAGGGCTCATTCGTATACCTCGCGGAATCGACGAACGACCCTCTGGCTGAAGAGATTGAGCAGGAACGTGATCACGAAGAGCGTGAGACCGATGGCGAAGAGACTGTTGTAGTCGATGGATCCATAGCTCAGATCTCCGCCCGAGATCCTCACGATGTGACCCGTCATCGTCTCACCAGCCTTGAAGGGGTTGAGAATGAAGTTGAAGAGGCTGTCCTCGCCAAGGTTGAAGTTCTTGGGACCGGCCCCGGCCGCAATCGCCACCACCATGGTCTCGCCGATCGCTCTCGAAATCGCAACCACGAAAGCGGCGGAGATGCCCGAGAGGGCGGCGGGGAGAACCACCCTTACCGCGGTTTCGAACTTTGTGGCCCCCAAGGCGAGGGAAGCTTCCCGCAGAGAACGCGGCACCGCCGCCAGCGCATCCTCGGACAGCGAGGAGACCAGCGGGATAATCAGGATCCCGATCACAATGCCAGCCGAGGCGTCGTTAAAGATCTCGACGGTGCCTTGTCCGAAGATTGTCCTGAGCAACGGCGTCATGAACGTCAATGCGAAGTAGCCGAACACGACCGTAGGAATGCCGGCCAGGACCTCGAGCACCGGTTTGAAGAAGTTGCGAACTCTGGCCGACGCGTACTCGGAGAGATAGATCGCCGCCGCCAAGCCGAGCGGAAGCGCCACCAGCATGGCAATGACGCTCGTGATGAGGGTAGCGAGGACCAGGGGAACGATCCCGAACTTCCCGATTCCAGGTTGCCACTCGGTCCCGGTAAGGAACTCCACCCATGACACCTGAGGGTCGCCAAAGAAGAGCCAGGCCTCGGATCCAAGTTCGAAGACGATGCCGAGAGTGACCAGGATTGAAATCGCCCCGGCCAGAAAGAGCAGACCTTGGATCAGCGCCTCGACCGGTCGCGAACGGCGGCGGAGGTCATGGCCGGTGGTGGTCACGGTGGGAGTGGCTTCGGTGGCCATTTGGGGGAGTGTCCGATCCTAGGAGCAACGGTGGGGCCGAGATACGGCCCCACCGTTTGCTTCGATCTCAGATGCCTGTCGCTGTAAGCCAGGCATCGATGGCGGACTGGAGGTCTGCCGCAGGGGCAGGGAAGTACCCGACCTCGGTGATGACATCGTTCACTACATCGAGGTAGTAGGCGATGAAAGACGCCACTTGGGGCTTTTCGGCCATGATGGCGGCGTCGCTGTAGATGAAGAGTGGACGTGCCAGCGGGTAGGTGCCGTTGCCGACGTTGTCGCCAGAGGCCTCGACTCCATCCACGCTCACCAGGGTGAGGCCGGCCGCGTTCTCGGAGTAGTAGGCGTAGCCGAAGTAGCCGATGGAGCAGGCACTGGCGAGGTCGCCTTCCGTGCAAGTATCGCCTTCGACCCCCTGGACCAGCACGTTGTCATCCTCAGAAAGCTGGAGACCGCTGGTCGCCAGGAGCGGTTCCGGATCGTCGTCGAACACGGACTCGACGAAGTAGTCGAAGGTGCCCGAGTCGGTGCCGGGCGAGAACCGGGCGATCGGATGAGCCGGAAACGCGGGGTCGACATCGGCCCAGGTCGATGCGGTCGAGAACGCCAAGGCCAACTGCTCCAGGCTCAGGTTCTCAACGAAGTAGTTGTTCGGGCTGACGACTATTGCCAGTGCGTCGGTGCCGACCCTGAACTCGATCGGAGTGCGCCCGATTGCTTCGCACAGAGCGATCTCTTCCTCGTCGATCGGGCGACTGGCGTTCGAAATATCGGTCTCCCCTGCCTCGCAGAATCTTTCAAAGCCAGCTCCCGTTCCGACCGAATCAATGGTGATCTGGTCGCCGTACCCGTCGTCCTCGAACTGGGCCGCGACGGCTTCGGTCAGCGGGAAGACGGTCGAACTGCCGGCAGTGACGATGTCGCCGGTCACCTCGAGCGGATCGACGAGAGGCAAACCTTCCTCGGTAATTGCCCCGGTGGTTGTGGTTTCTCCGGCTGCCGCGGTCGTAGTAGTGGCTCCGCCCGCCGTCGTAGTGGTTTCTGAGTCACTGCCGCAGGCAGCTATTACAAGGGCCAGGGCCGCCAGCGAGGCCCCCAGCTTCAGTCGGTTCATGTTGTTTCGATCTCCTTCTCGGGAGGCACCGCTCATAGAGAGCGGACCCGGTTTCTTGCCAGGCAAGGTGAACCTAAGGAGTCCCGTTAACCGACAACCTGCCTCAAAGTGAACGGCAGGTAAACGTTGTCCGCAGGTCGGCCGTCATGACAGGACCGGCACCAACTCTGCCAGGAGGCCCCGGACCCGGCCTTCCAGGTCGTCGCGGATCCTCCGGACAACCTCGATGGGCTGGCCGGAGGGATCGTCCAGTTCCCAATCGACGTAGCGCTTGCCCGGAAAGACCGGACAGGCGTCGCCACAACCCATGGTCACCACCACATCGGCGGCCCTGACGATTTCGTCGGCCCAGGGTTGGGGTATCTCACCGCTGATGTCGATGCCCTTCTCGGCCATGGCCTCGACCGCGACCTTGTTGACCTCGTCGGCCGGTTCCGAGCCCCCGGAGAACACCTCGACTTGATCGCCGGCGAGGTGGCGCATCCATCCGGCCGCCATCTGCGATCGGCCGGCGTTGTGGACGCACAGGAACAGGACGCTCGGGTTGAGATCAGTGTTTTCGCCATCAAGCCGAACCAGGGCCCTCAACCGATCCCTGGCGAAGCGCTCGGCCAGAAGCGGAATCCACATAGTCGACTTGGCCCGATCCGTCAGCGTGTCCACCGAGTCGGACAAGAAGCGCTCGATGGTCTCTACGTTCAATTGGCCCTCGAATTGATGGCGAAGCCGAACGGCGGCCTGCATAATGAGGAATCTTTCTTCGGTGGTGAGGGTCGTGGTCATCTCACTATTGCTCCTTCTCGGTTGAGACTGCCAGGCGGTCGATGCGACGGTCAATGTCGTTGAAGGCGGTTCGGAACGAGGTCAGGCCCCGGCCCGCGACCGGATCGGGCACCGACCAATGGAGGGCCGGAACCTCGAACGGTGGTCCGGCCTCCCGGGCACGGTCGCAGACCGACACCACCAGGTCGAACTCCGGGTCCAGTCCCTCGTAGCCCTTGGGACGGAAGCCCGCCAGGTCCAGACCCCGCTCCAATGCGACCTGAATAGCCCGCGGATCCACACGGTTAGCAGGATGGGTGCCGGCGCTTTCGGCGCCAAGGCCCGTCCGCCGACGCCAGGCGGCGGCGGCGTATTGCGATCGGGCCGAGTTGTGACTGCACACAAACAACACCGAGCGGAGCACGAGCCGTCGAGTCGACATCAGTCCGTCCAGGCGTTCGGGATTGAGAGATATGTAGCGACGCCGCCGGTCGCCTTCCGAGACACGCCGTTCGATCAGCCCTGCTTCATCCAGGACTCCGAGGTGGTGGGCCACGAGGTTGCCTGGCTGCGCGGCCGACTCTGCCAGCTCCTGAAAGGTGCGGTCGCCCGACTCGAGTTCGGCAACGATGCCCAACCGGATCGGATCCCCCAGGGCGGCGTGGACGCGGGCCCGTTCGTTCAGATCCATCACTCAGAGAATAATGAGTCAGTATTCCTTGAGCAACTCTGTGGCACTCTTCCTATCGCCCAGGGGCGAA
Organism: Acidimicrobiia bacterium; assembly: GCA_031389635.1. Lineage (GTDB taxonomy): Bacteria > Actinomycetota > Acidimicrobiia > Spongiisociales > ZC4RG35 > DATEEG01. The sequence goes on from JANMST010000520.1 coordinate 23,341, forward strand.
CCGTCACAAGAACGGGTCAGATGTGCGCTCGAGCTCTCGCCAGGGCCAGACCCTGCAGAGTGTCGTGGGCGTTGACGCCACGTTCGGTCGGTAACCGGTGCCACTGACCGTCACCGACGAGCTCCCAGGCGAGCTCGTCGTCGGCCATCAGCACATCGATGATCTCGTCGAGGCGGAACTGAAGGTCGGCGTCTTCCACCGGTACCAGCGCCTCCACACGGTGGTCGAGGTTGCGCGGCATTAAGTCGGCCGAGCCGATCAGATAGGTGCGGGTCCGGGCTCGCGACCCGAATCGGAAGATCCGGGAGTGCTCCAGGTAGCGGCCCACGATCGACCGGACCCTGATGTTCGAGGACATGCCGGGCACCTCTGGGATCAGACAGCAGATTCCGCGCACGATCAGGTCGATCTTGGTCCCTGCCTCGGAGGCCGCGTAGAGGGCATCGATCATTCCCGGGTCAGCCAACGAGTTCATCTTGAGAGTGATCGAGCCGTCCGGCATCGACGCTTCGTGTTCAATCAACTCGACGAGGCGACGGCGAATGCCGTCGGGTGACACCGCCAGCTTCCGATAGTTGCGCTGACGGCTGTACCCGGTGAGGAAATTGAAGAGGTCCGAGAGATCCGCCCCGATCTCGGCGTCGCTTGTGAACAGACCGAGATCCTCGTAGAGGCGAGCGGTCGTTTCGTTGTAGTTGCCGGTGGCGATATGGCCGTATCTGCGGATCGTCTCGCCCTCATCCCTGACGACGAGCGAGATCTTGGTGTGGGTTTTGAGACCCGCCACTCCGTATACGACGTGGACTCCGGCGTCTTCCAACCGCTGGGCCCACTCGATGTTGCGCTCCTCGTCGAAACGCGCCCTCAACTCGACCAAGGCGACCACCTGTTTGCCCTCATTGGCGGCGTGGATCAGCGACTGCATCATCGAACTGTCTCGACTGGTCCTGTACAGCGTCTGTTTGATAGCCAGCACTCGCGGATCCCGGGCGGCGGTGGCTATGAAGGCTTCGGTGGAGGCGGTGAAGGAGTCGTAGGGGTGCTGAACCAACAGAGCGGAGTCGCCGATCACCCGGAAGAAATCGGGGTAGACCCCGCCTATCGGAGCAAGGCGCGATGGGATGACACCGTTGAAGGGCTCGTACTTGAGATCGTCGCGCGGAAGCGACGTGAGGGTGAAGAGGCCACCCAGGTCGAGCGGACCCTCGACTCTGTAGACCTGGTCTTCGGTGGCACCCATTTCCCGGAGCAGCAAGTCAAGGAGATCCGCGGAGAAGTCCGGCGCAACCTCGAGCCGCACGACCTTGCCGAAACGGCGCCTCGTGAGCTCGCTCTCCATGGTGAGCAGGAGATCGCCGCTTTCGTCCTCGTCGTCGATCTCGATGTCCGCGTTGCGTGTCACCCGGAACGGGTGGTTGGCCACGATCTCCATCCCCGGAAATAACTCGCCGAGATGAGCGGCGATGAGCTGCTCGAGGGGGACGAAGCGCTCACCGTCGGGCAGGACCACGAACCGGGGAAGGATCGGCGGGACCTTGACCCGGGCGAACCTGGTCACCTTCGACTCGGGATGCCGAACAACCACAGCCAGGTTCAAAGAGAGGTTCGAGATATAGGGAAACGGATGGGAAGGGTCGACCGCCAGAGGTGTCACCACCGGATAGACCCGCTCCCGAAACTGGAGGTCCATGTAATGGCGGTCCTCTTCGTCGAGGTCGCCGTAGTCGGAGAAACCTATTCCGGCCGCAGCTAGTCGAGGGGCGATGTCGGTTATGAAGACCTTGCCGGCCCGTTCGTAGTGCCCCTGAGCGACCGTCCGGACAGCCTCGAGGGTCTCATTAGGTGTCAGTCCATCGGGTGTCGGAGTTCTGATTCCGCGAACCACCAATTCATGCAGGCCCGACACCCGGACTTGATAAAACTCGTCGAGGTTCGAGGACCATATCGCCAGGAATTTGGCCCGTTCCAGCAGGGGCACCGAGGGGTTTTCGGCAAGCGCCATCACCCTGGAGTTGAAATCCAGCCAGGAAAGCTCACGGTTGAGGTATCGATCGGTCACAGCAATTCGACCATTCTGATCGGCTTCGGTAGCCAACGAGTGAACAAAAAGCCACCAAAACGTGGTTTGGCCGGGCGTCACCCTGAAATCCAGACGCCGAAAGCCCGTCGCCAGACGACACACACGGTGGCTACGGCGTCAGTCCGCCCTGCAAGAACGACCTCAACTCTGCCCTGATTTCCGGCAGTCGGGTCGGGGCCATGATGACCGATCGGGCGAAGGACATGATCGTGTCCTGAATCAGGCGGCCCGCCAGATCAGGGGCGATAGGCCGAAACCTTCCGGCTGCGACCGCGCTCTGGTAGGTCCCCATCATTGCCGCGGACAGATCGGTGTGGGCAAGTCGGATCCGATCCTGGGCACTACTCCCCAACCTCGCGACTTCGCGATGAAGGATCACCCCGAGAACCGGATCGGTGGCTACGAACTCCACCACGAGTTCGGCCAGATCCAGCAGGAGCACATCCGGGCTCTTTCGTCGGTCCATTCGACCCACGAACTCTGCAATGACCCCGGGAAGAGCATCCTCCACCAGCGAAGCGATCAGGTCGTCGCGGTCGCGGAAGTACTCGTAGAGAGTGGTTCGCCCGATGCCAGCGACCGCGGCCAGATCTCCGAGATTGAGGTCGCCGTTTCCGGTCTCGGCCAGAAGCGTCCGGGCAGCTTCGAGAATCTGGCGCCGGGTGAGGACCTTGTGCTCTTCGATCGATCCAGCGCGAATCCGGGGCATCGGATCCCAGGCTACCCAAACCCCGGCGGCACGTATCTATAGACCGGGTTCCCGATAGAGAAGGGCACCCCAATGGGAGCCGGCTCCAAACGCGGTGAAACAGACCAGGTGGCCGGGCCGCACCCTCCCCGCCGCCCTGAGCTCGTGATAGAGAATCGGAAGGGTTGCCGATGTTGTGTTGCCGTAGGAAGCGATGTTGGAGGGAACCACCTCCGGGGTCAACCCGAGCTCGCGCCGAACTCCTTCCAGGATTCTCTCGTTGGCCTGATGTGCGACGACGATGTCGATGTCGTCAACCTCGACCCCGGCCTGTTTGCAGACGGCCCTGACGGCTTCAGGCATCAGGCGTACCGCTTGCCGATAGAGACCGCCACCGTCCATGACGGGCCAATGCAGACCCCTGTCGATCTGACCGTGATCTGCGTACGGCTGATTGCGGAACCCGAGCCCCGGGACAACGATGAGGTCGAACTGGGTTCCGTCGGTGAACAGTTGCGAGGCCAGGACCCCGCTCGATGCGCCGGTCCCTTTTCGGACGATCATCGCTCCGGCTCCGTCGCCAAAGAGGACGGTCCAGTTTCGGTGTCGATTGTTGATCTCCCTCTGGGCGAAATCAGCCGGGATCAGCGACCCGTCCGGATTGCGAGGACCCCAGGGGAAGAAACCGGCGTGAACTTCAGCACCAACGACGAGGACAGTGTTGGCGCGGCTGGAGGAGATCAAAGCGTCAGCGAGGTCGAGGCCATAGAGAAAGCCGGAGCACTGTTGACGAAGGTCAAAGGCGGGGATGTGGCCGAGGCCCAAACCGTGCTGGACCAGGGCACCAATGCCAGGGGCGACGAAATCGGGGGTCATCGTGGCGGTGACCAGGGCATCAACCTGATTGGGGAGGAGGCCGGCGTCTTCGATCGCCGCCCGTCCGGCGATCACCGCGAGATCGGATGAACCCACTCCGGGATCGACCAGGCGACGCTCGTGAACCCCGGTCCGGGATGAGATCCAGCGATCGTCGGTGTCCATGATCCGGCTTAGGTCGTCGTTGCTGACGACCGTGTCCGGTACCGACATGCCCGTCCCGGTGATAACGGCCCTCATGCCGGGAGCCCGGCCCTTGGCTGAAGGTTCGGGCGCGGTCGTGCTACACACACAATTGTGAGTTCCCTTCCATGGTGGGGGCGGCGCCTGATCACAGTGCCCATCGTCCTCATCGCCTGGGCATTATCGGTGCTTCTGTCACCCGTACTGTTCGTAGCCGCCGTTCTTGTGGATGGGTGGAGAACGGTCCGCTCCCGGGCAACGCCGATGGCATGGCGCATGGTGGCGATTCTCATCACGTATCTATCCGGGGAGTTCTTCGCCGTCGTGGGTGCCTTCCTTTTGTGGGTTCGCTCCGGGTTCGGGACCAATCGGGCACGCCTGGTGCGACTGAGCTACAAGCTCCAGTTGGGTTGGGGCAACCTGCTTTGGGAGTCCGTCCGGGTGATCTTCCGGTTGCGAATCGAGATCGACGGATTGGAGGTCGCCCAACCAGGACCGATCCTCATCCTGGCTCGCCATGCCTCGATCATCGACAACGTCCTGCCCTTCCAGCTCTTCTCACGAGCTCACGGGATGACTCTCAGATATGTGATCAAGAAGGAACTCTTGATGGATCCGGCCCTGGACATCGCCGGAAGCTGGTTGCCCAACCACTTTGTGGATCGTCAGGCAACGGACCCCGAAGTCGAGATCAAGGCGTTGCGCCGCCTGGGGTCGGGCTTGACCGAGAACGATGGTCTCCTGATATTCCCCGAAGGAACCAGGTTTACGAAGGAGAAGCAGGAGCGAGCCCTGGCCAGCCTGCAAAAACGGAATCCACGTTTCCATCGCCATGTCGCCGGTCTCCGCCATCTCATGCCGCCCCACCCCGGGGGGGCGCTGGCTTTGCTGGAAGCCTCGTCGGCCGACGTCGTCTTGGTCGCACATCACGGGTTCGACGGATTCGCCCAGGTCAAAGACATCTGGGCAGGGGGCATGGTCGGGAAAGTTGTGACGGTGAGACTGACGAGGGTCCCGTTCAGCCAGATCCCCGAAGGGCGCGGGCACCGAACCGAATGGCTCTTCAAGGTCTGGCAGGAAATGGACGACTGGATCTCGAGTCTGGATCAGCAGGCCGTGCCCACTGATGGTTGACGTCTTCATAACAGCGGCATCCACGATCGCCGTGTTGATGCTCGCTACCTGGCTCGTGAGCGGCGTCGTCAGGAATGCCTCGATCGTTGACCTCGTCTGGGGTCTCGGGTTCGTCCTGGTGGCATGGGCGGTCTTTCTTCGACACTCCCTCGAAACCGAAATCGGTAACCCCGGGCGGGTGCTCGTGCCGGTCATGCTGACGACCGTCTGGGGCTTGCGCCTTTCGGGGTACCTCGGCTGGCGCAACATAGGGAAGGGAGAGGACTACCGCTACCGGGCGATGCGTGAGAAGCACGAACGCAGATTCTTCTGGGTCAGCCTCGGCACCGTCTTCGGCCTGCAGGGAGTGCTGATGTGGATAGTTTCGCTTCCTGTGCAGGCCGCCGTCGCTCGGCCCAGCGCTTCGGATGTCTTTGGGTGGTTATTGATTCTCGGAGTGGGCTTTTGGGTGGTCGGATTCGCTTTCGAGACCGTCGGCGATATCCAGCTGGCCCGCTTCAAAGCCAACCCCGCCAACAGGGGGAAAGTCATGGACCGGGGGCTGTGGCGGTACACACGTCATCCCAACTACTTCGGCGACTTCTGTATTTGGTGGGGGATGTACTTGATCGCTTTCGAAGCCGGTCATTGGTGGACGATCGTGGGACCGGCGGTGATGACCGCCTTGCTCATGAAGTACTCGGGCGCGGGTTTGCTGGAGAAGACCATCGTCAACCGCCGGCCCGGCTACGAGGAGTACGTCAAGAAGACCAACACTTTCTTTCCTGGTCCGCCCAAGCCATAGGTTCGAGGTTCGAGGTTCGAGGTCGGGACGTGAGACGTGGGACGTGAGACGTGAGACGCCGCCTTGAGACTGGGGGCCTGAGGCTTCCACCGCCCGCGGAGTAGTACCTTTCGGGCTGTGTTCATGGACGCTGCGCTCTATCGGGATGGCAAGCGGCTGCCGGAGCCCTTCGTCCTCGACGGAGCCCGGCATCATTGTGACGACCCCAACACCTTCGCCTGGATCGGGCTGTACGAGCCGACGGTGGAGGAGTTGGAGGCGGTCACGAAAGAGTTCGACCTTCACGAACTGGCGGTGGAGGACGCTCTCCACGCTCATCAGCGGCCCAAGCTCGACGTCTACGAGGACACCCTCTTCGTCGTTTTGAAGCCGGCCCGCTATGTCGACCCCGTCGAGGTGGTCGAGCTGGGCGAGATCCTTCTTTTCGTCGACGACCGCTTCGTCGTTGCAGTCCGGCATGGCGAGGCCTCCAAGCTGGTGGCCGTTCGCAAGGCCCTCGAGGATCAGCCGGAAGAGCTGCGCAACGGATCCAGTGCCGTCCTCCTGGCAATCCTGGACCGTGTGGTCGACGACTATGTGGCGGTGCTGGATGGTCTGGAGGGCGACATTCGGGAACTGGAGGACGAGGTCTTCTCAGAAACAGGCACAACTCCCACCCACCGGATCTACAGGCTGAAGCGAGAGGTTCTTCAGTTTCACCAGGCCACCGCTCCCCTGGTGGAACCGATCCTGTTGCTGGCCAATCGGCGGTTTCCGGCCATCAACCCGGAGCTGCGCAAGTACTTCAACGATGTCCACGACCACCTAGTTCGTGTAGTTGACAAGATCACCGCCTTCCGCGACCTGCTGACATCGATCCTCGAAGCCAACCTCACCCAGGTCAGCGTTCGTCAAAACAACGACATGCGCAAGATCTCGGCCTGGGTGGCCATCGCCGCAGTGCCGACCGCGCTGGCAGGAATCTGGGGGATGAACTTCGACCACATGCCCGAACTCGAGCGGACCTGGGGCTACCCCTTCGCCCTCACTTTGATGATCGTCGTCTGTGGGACCCTGTATCGAAAGTTCAAGAAGTCCGGTTGGCTATGACGGGTAGGAACAGATGAACAAACAAGCCGAATACGTGCTCCGCACTGTGGAAGAACGAGGGATTCGCTTCATAAGGCTCTGGTTCACCGACGTGCAGGGCTTCCTCAAGTCGGTCTCAATCAGCCCGGCCGAATTGGAAGTCGCCTTCGAGGAGGGGATGACCTTCGACGGATCCGCCATCGACGGCTACGCCCGGGTCCAGGAGGCGGACATGCTGGCGCGCCCGGATCCGTCAACGTTCCAGATCCTCCCTTGGCGACCCGACGAGCAGGTAGCGCGGATGTTCTGTGACATCGTTTCCCCCGATGGCGCTCCGTTCGAAGGCGACCCCCGGGGAGTGCTCAAGCGCAACCTGGAAGCGGCGGCCGAACTCGGCTTCACTTTCTACGTCGCCCCGGAACTGGAGTTCTTCTATTTCGCCGACTCCGGCCCGAAGCCCAAGGTGCTCGACCGCGGCGGCTATTTCGACCTGACCCCGCTCGATTCGGCCCAGGAGTACCGACGCAAGACCATCAACGCTCTCGAATTGATGGGAATCCCCGTCGAGCACTCGCATCACGAAGTGGCTCCCAGCCAGCACGAGATCATCGTCCGCTACACGGATGCCCTCACGATGGCCGACAACATCATGACTTTCCGGCTCACGGTCAAGGAGGTGGCGTTGGAGCACGGCATCTACGCAACTTTCATGCCCAAGCCCCTCGAAGCTCACGACGGTTCCGGGATGCATCTGCACCTCTCCTTGTTCGAAGGGGACCGCAATGCGTTTGCCGAACCCGGATCCAGCAACGGGTTGTCCCAGGTTGGCCAGCAGTTCGTAGCAGGACTTCTGACCCACGCCGCCGAGATCACTGCCATCACCAACCAGTGGGTTAACTCGTACAAGCGGTTGGTTTCAGGATTCGATGCTCCCATCTGGATCTCGTGGGCGAGGAACAACCAGTCGGCGCTTGTGCGGGTGCCGCGGGCTAAAAGAGGCAAGGCCTCGAGCGTCCGGGTCGAATACCGCTCGCCCGATGCAGCCGCCAACCCTTACCTGGCGTTGTCGGTAGTTCTTGCTGCGGGTCTGGCCGGGATCAAGAACGGCTACGAGCTGCCGCCTGAGGTGGTGGACAACGTGCACGAGTTGACCCCGGCCGAGCGTCAGGCTGCCGGAATCGCCCGACTTCCCGAGACCATGGCTGAGGCGCTGGAAATAATGGAGCGATCGGAACTGGTCGCCGAGGCTCTTGGAGAGCACGTCTTCTCGTGGTTTCTCCGCAACAAGCGGAAAGAGTGGGATCGCTACCAGCACCACGTCAGCCGCTTCGAACTCGACACCTACCTACCGGTTCTCTGACCTCAGGGGTCCTCGACGATGGAGATGGCAGTCTTTCCCGCCGACCACTCGGATGAACTGGGCTCGGTGCTGCGGGCGATGGGAGCCACGATTCTCCCGATGGCCGAGATCAGCCCTGAGCTGCCGGATGAAGCCGGGGCCCTGATCGTCGAGCTCGGTGAGGAACCTCTCAGGCGGCTCCGCCACCTGGAGACCCTCGCCAGTGAATCGGCTGTTCCGGTTCTGGTTGTCCTCACACCCGACCAACTCCCGTTGCTCGACACCGCCGTCGGAGTCACCGACTTCGTCCTGATCCCGCTCACACGTGCCGAGCTGCGGCTCAGGTTGCGGCGGTTGACCCGGGCCGCCGGCACGGACGAGATCCATCACTTCAAGGACCTCGAGCTGAACCTGCTCACCTATCAGGCAACACTGAGCGGACGCCCCCTCGACCTGACCTACATGGAATACGAATTGCTTCGCTTTTTCATGGAGCGCCAGGGCCGGGTCTGGACCCGTGAGCAATTGCTGTCGAAGGTGTGGGGCTATGAGTACTACGGGGGCGCTCGCACGGTCGACGTTCATGTCCGTCGGCTCCGGGCCAAGCTGGGTGAGGAACGAGCCTCGTGGATAACGACGGTGCGATCGGTGGGCTACCGGTTTGGGTGAGAGGCTCCGCCGGTTTGAACGGACCGCCACGAGAACGCCTAACCGAACGAGATACCTTGCGCCAAGGGCAGATCGTCTCCCCAGTTGATGGTCGTTGTCTGTCTCCGCATGTAGAGCTTCCACGAGTCTGAGCCTGCCTCGCGTCCGCCGCCCGTCTCTTTCTCACCGCCGAAAGCACCACCGATCTCCGCCCCCGAGGTGCCGATGTTGACGTTGGCGATCCCGCAATCGGAGCCCAGGGTCGAGAGGAAGCGCTCGGCCGAGCGGAGCGACTCGGTGAAGATTGCCGACGAAAGCCCCTGGGGAACACCGTTGTGCACCGCGATTGCTTCGTCGAGATCGGCGACCTCCATCACATAGAGAACGGGAGCGAAGGTCTCCTCCTGGACGATCGGAGCATCCGAACTGATCCGAACGATCGCCGGCTGCACGAAGTTGCCCGGTCGCTCGATCACGCCGCCTCCGTAGACAACAGCTCCACCCTGGTCCCGGGCGGTGGCGAGGGCGGACATCATGTCCTTGACCGCGCCCGGCGTCACGAGCGGGCCCATCAACGTTCCGCTCTCGAGCGGATCACCGATCGGAACCTGGTGGTAGGCATCGATGAGGCGATCGACCAGTTTGTCGGCAATGGCCTCGTGGACGATGAGCCGCCGGAGCGAGGTGCACCGTTGCCCGGCGGTTCCCACGGCCGCGAAGAGCACGGCCCTGACCGCCAATTCGAGGTTGGCGTCGTCCATCACGATGATGGCGTTGTTGCCACCGAGCTCGAGAATCGAACGACCGAACCGGCTCGCCACTGCCTCGGCCACCTTTTTGCCGACGCCGGTGGAACCGGTGGCAGAGATAAGCGGCAGACGACGATCCCGCAACATTCGATCGCCGACCACTGACCCACGCCCGACCACAAGGTTGAAAACACCCTCGAATCCGGAGCCCGCCATCACATTCTCGGCGATCCGGGTGACGGCGACGGCGGTCAGAGGGGTCTCGGACGAGGGCTTCCAGACAACGCTGTCGCCACACACCGCCGCTATGGCGGCGTTCCACGACCACACCGCCACGGGAAAGTTGAAAGCGGATATCACACCCACGGGACCGAGCGGATGCCACTGTTCGTACATCCTGTGGAGAGGGCGCTCGGAAACCATCGACAACCCGTAGAGCTGGCG
>JANMST010000528.1:0-1519 GCA_031389635.1 Acidimicrobiia bacterium
CGCACCCTCACCATCGACCCCACCCGCCGCTACCAACCCACCGGAAAACCCAGAGGACGCCGCCCCAAAACCATCGGACCCTGCCAATGACCCGTCCGACATCTCCCGCGACATCTGTCCGATATGTCCCGCGACTTGACATTCCGAGATCGTTGGGCAGCGATCTAATTAACATAATCTAAGTAACATAACGGTGATTATGGGCGCTTTCATAAGTATCCTTGTGCGCCTTCTCTTGTCAAGAATGGTCATGGCGCCCTTACTCTGCCTCTCATGACCACCACCAACAAGACGCTGCTCGGGATCAGCGTCGTCGTCCTGCTCATCGAAGTCCTTGGCGATTTCCCCATCGGCCGCATCTTCGGAGACAGCCTCGACCCCGACATGGGCATCTACGCCCCGACCATCCTGGCCGTCATCACCTTCCTGGCCCTCTGCGTCGTCGCTGTGGTGAACGCCAGGAAGGCTTCCCGGGGCCTCTAGGTCATGCCTTCAACTGCTTGAGTCCGAACATCCGAATGCGGCCACGGCTGGTCGCCAACGCTCCGTTGGGAGGAGGAGTGCCACCGATCCGAGTTGGGATATTGCGCCGCCGGGAAACCGCGGGTTCAGAGATGCCCTGTCGTTTCCGACTCGGACGCTGTTTGGTTCCATCGGGCTTTGTTTTGTAGCCCGATTCGACTACTTGGGCCGCACCCAGCGCGATCAGGTGACCGACGGATCGACGCGCCGAAGCCAAATCGTTCTTGAGATCCAATGGGCGCTTTTGCTCGAAGCGCCTGGTGGCTCCTCAGTCGACCGGCCCGACAGCCTTGGGCTCCAGCCGCACCCCTCGCAGGTTGGCGGCCGCACCGTACAGGTGCCACAGAGCCGATCTGTGCCTCCCTGGGTCGTCGGCTTCGGTCAGATCGGTGTCGACGTCTTCCATTGCTGCCTCGAGTTGGTACAGGGCATCCCTGAGCTCGACCAGGTTGGCCCTGGACATAAGAACGTCGTCGGCTCCGAGGCCATGGGAGGCAGCCAGATGCCTCGCTTCGAAGGCTCGCTGGCGGTGGCTGCGCCGGCAGTAAACCTGGGGACGGCCAGGACCCTCCGGGGCCCGGAAACCCGTCCCGCACCAGAGACACCTGCGAATGCTAGATAACGTCACTGTGACGGAACAATAGCGCGAAAAACACCGATCAGCCAAGTCGGGAGATGCGCTCGATCAGTAGTTCGGCAAAGCGATCGCTAGAAACCGCCACTCCCACTTCGGCATTGGTGGCTTGGCCGGTGACGTGCCAGCGATCAACCACGGTTCTCCCCCGACAGAGCTCTGACTGGGTGTCGACCGTCACGTAACAGTCGACGGTGCTCACGAGGTCCGGCCAGACCACGCAGGCGACGGCCAAAGCGTCATGAATCGGTGCTCCTTGTCCGGCCCCTCCCCCGGATCGGTGTCGTGGATAGTTGCTTATGAAGAAGTCGAGCAACTCTGCCACGAAACGTCCGGTCCGACCCATCGACCGGAGCCGTTCGG
>JANMST010000057.1:0-1674 GCA_031389635.1 Acidimicrobiia bacterium
GCTCTGTGCCGCCGCCTCGGGATCAAGCTTCCACCGCATGGGACCGCTCACTCGGCTCTCGACGCGGGCGAGGTGGTGGATCGGGTCGGGCTCCCGGTGGTCATCCGGCCGTCGTTCGTGCTTGGCGGGCGAAAGATGCGGGTCATCTACAGCTACGACGAGCTCTCGGAGTACCTCACCGACCTCTACGGCTCAGCGGCGAATTCCGATCTCACCGAAGCGCCGTTGCTCATCGACCGTTTTCTCGAGGCAGCCACCGAGGTGGACGTCGACGCCATTTTCGATGGTCACGAACTCTTGGTGGGCGGCATCATGGAGCACGTCGAGGAAGCCGGAGTCCACTCCGGTGACTCTGCCTGTGTCACCCCGCCACCGACACTCTCCGAAGAGGCCTCCAAGCAGATCATGGCCGCGGTCGAGGAACTGGCTCGGGCACTCGACGTGCGGGGACTGATCAATATCCAGTTCGCGGTCAAGGGCAATGAGGCTTTTGTGCTCGAGGCCAACCCCCGCGGATCGAGAACAGTGCCCTTCATCTCCAAAGCGTCAGGTATCCCTCTCGCCAAGGTTGCGGCCCGGGTGATGATGGGAGCGACCCTCCAGCAATTGCGAACGGAAGGCGTCCTGACCGAGCCCGGAGAAAGGGATTTCGTGGCGGTCAAGGAGGCGGTGCTGCCCTGGGACCGGTTTCCGGAAGAGGACATCGTGCTCGGACCCGAGATGCGCTCTACCGGCGAGGTCATGGGCATCGGACCGGACGTCGGGGTCGCCTACGCCAAGGCTTTGCTGGCCGCCGGTCATGTACTCCCAACCAGCGGAACCGTGTTCCTGTCGCTGGCCGACCGCGATAAGCCAATGGGACTGGCGGCCGCCCAGGCCTTCACCATGCTCGGATTCAAATTGCTCGCCACCCGGGGGACCGCTCGCTTCCTTTCTCATCACGCCATCGCAGCGGACGTGGTCAACAAAGTCGGCGAGGGACCTGACGACAGCCGGCATCGGATCGAAGCAGGCGAGATCAACCTCGTCATCAACACACCAAGAGGTGGACGAGCCCGCTGGGACGGGAGGTTGATTCGTCACACCGCTCGCCGTTTCGACGTCCCTTGTGTGACCACCATCGCCGGCGCTCTCGCGATCGCCCGGAGCCTCCGCTCCGGCCCGGTGGCGCTGCGCCGACCCCGGAGCCTGCAGGAATGGCACTCAAAGTAATGCGTGGTGCGTTTTGCGTTCTGCGTTTCTTCTTTACGCCCCACGCACCACGCACCACGCACCACATGCATGGTTGACCTATCCACTCGCCTGGGCCCCATCACCATGCTTACGCCTCTTGTGGCTGCCTCGGGGACGGTCGGGTCGGTGGTGGAGATGGACGGAGTGGCCGACCTGACCGCATACGGGGCGGCAGTGGCCAAGAGCGTCAGCGTCGAGCCCTGGAGCGGTCACCCCGCGCCGCGGCTGGCTCCAGCGGGTATCGGGATGCTGAACGGCATTGGCATCCAGAACCCGGGCATCGACCATTGGCGCCAGGAGCAGGCATCGAAATTGAAGGACCTTCCGGTTCCGGTTTGGGGATCGGCGGTCGGGCACACGGTGGAGGACTTCGCCCGGGTGGCCGAGGGCCTCGCCGCGGCGGGAGTCCAGGCGATCGAGATCAACCTCTCGTGTCCCAAC
>JANMST010000058.1:0-2917 GCA_031389635.1 Acidimicrobiia bacterium
GTCGCATTGCCCGTCCATGTAATGCGATACCGAACCGGGGTGGTGTCCGGGTAGCAGGTGGGCATCTTCACGCTGTACCTGGCCGGTTTTCCCGCCGTAGCTAGAGGGGCGGTGTCCACCACCGCTACCAAAGCAGTCGACCCTCCCCCCACCAGATCGCGGAACCAGATGTGCCTGTTTCCGGTCGCCGATGTTTCAAAGGGCTTACCGACCGTCTCGCCCTGGATCAGCGCTTCCGCGCGCACCTTGACTCCCCAATCCAGGTCGGCTGTGAGGGCCTCGCTGTGGGAAGTCGTGGAACCTCCGCCCTCCGTCTGTTGGGCGGCGCCCGTTGTGCAGCCAGCCATCGAAGCGAGGAGATACGGCTTCGGGCCGGCGCGCACGCTCAGCATGTTGAAATTGACATTTAGCTGTAAGGCCGTGTAGATCGCTGGCTCGACGGATACCTGTCCCTCAAGCTGGGCGCTTTCGGTGACCGTTACGGGTTCGCGGGCCATCTTTGATTTGCCGTTACATCCCTTGCCGTCGCAAGCGAAGCTGAAGTCGACCGTGTTCGTGTTCTCGACCTGGAAACTTCCCTCAGCCCTGCCTTGCCCGGTAAGCGTCACCGAGCCCTCGATATACGCGCTGATATCGAGCTCCAGGACCGGCACTCCACCGACGACGATGGGAAGCATCGCGATAGGAATGGAGAAGCCACCCACAGGCGGAATCTTGAAAGTCTTTTCGAATTCTCCAGTGGCCGTCACGCTCGCCGAGAGTATTTCACCCGCGGTCATGGTGCCGTCGGCCGACAGCGCCTTGGGCCTGATCACGAATGGCAAGCAGGGGATGTAGAACAGATCGAGCTGCGCACTGAAGTTCGATTCCATGGGCAAGCCAAGACCCACTTCACCCGACACCTCTCCCGAGGCCGGGCTGTTCTTCTTCGACTTCACCTTGCCGATGGGCAAGGACATGCTCGGGGCAATAGCGAACTTCACCGGGATGTCGTTCAGCCGGAGCGTACGATCGGCAAAACAGCCTACCGCCATCTCCCACGTTTTGGTCAGCTCGCCAGCGGCCTGTTCCCAGGCATCCTCCGCCTGCTTTCGAGCCCTCTCCCATTCTTCGGAGACGTTGTCCACTGCCCGCTGGGCCTCGTCCTCGACTGCGTTCGCGGTTTCCTCAGCCTTTGCCAGGGCGCAATTCGTCGAATATGCCTTGCATTTCTTCTTTTTCTTGCCGCTAGGCTTTTCCTCCGCGGGTTTCATGGTGATAGGCAGCTTCGGATGCGTCTTGAACCATTCTTCGGCTAGTTGAGGATTGACTACGTACTGATCGGACTGATCCGCGGGGATCTTTTGCAAGTGCATGATGAGGAGTGTCTTGGCGTCGGCGGGAAGATCGGACTTCTCGATGTCATCCCGCCCGCGAAGACGAAGCATCGTGCTCGTGACGTTTCGACCTCCGACCACAGTTGACAGCTCGCGGGGCTCCACTTTTCCTCCTGGACCTTCCTCCAATTGGTCGGCAATGTCCCCTGGGTCGGCCAATTCCAGCAGGCCGCCTTTGCCACCGGAGACTCTCGTGCGCGACTGAAGAGGCCCATAAGAAATCGCGGGCAGAGTCCACAATCGGACCTGCCCCGTCACAACAGCATCGCCCGGCTTGGCGCCCTTGGCGCCCGGATTGGTGGGCGTCGAGTCTGTCGTGGTGGGAGGGGCTGGTAGGCTGACTGGGGCGGGAGCGGGTTGTCGGATAACTGGGCCGCGAACAACCGGCGGCCTTTTCTGAGCCGATGCCTCGCGACCGTACGGCATCAATGCCAGGAGTGACAAAGCAGCTACGAAGCACGCGCTTGGACGGAGCATGGACTCTCCTGACTCGAAAATGGTTTATTCGGAACTCGATGTCTCGCATTCGCTTCGGCACTGCCGCGATCTCCGACAAGCTGGGCCTCCGCTGCGAACTAAAACAACCCCTATCCCATCACGGCAAATCTCATGTGACGAGCCTGGCGAGGGTTTCGATCGCCGCTACAATTCTCGCCAGCGCTGACGCTGCGCCTTGAGCATCGCGGGTGTTCACGAAGGCGTCGATCGCGGCGTTCAACTCTGCCCCGCGCGCGCCGATCTGGCCGCCCCTTGACGGTTGCCTCAGTTGCGTGAGTACCGCTTGGTCCCGAAGCTTGCCGCTCGATGCCTGAATTATCGCCAACGCCCCGCGCAGCTCGGCGATGTTCTTCGCGCAGCAGCGCTCGCCCCAGTCCGTCACTGCCTGGACATTCAGAGCTTCCGCCGTGGGCGCTGGGACTGTCTTTGGAGGAGCCGCTGGAGTAGGACGGGCGGGAATGCGAATGCCGGTGGCCGGTTTGCGAACGCCGATGGCCCCTTGCGGAGGCTGTGGTTGGGCAACTTCGGGCGGGGGCGCAATCACGCCGGCAATCTTGCCCTCTATCAACACCACCAACTCGCGCATGCGGTCGATCTGCTCCGTAACACGACGCAGCGCCAGCGAGACGTCTCCCGCACCGGGCGCGGCACGAGCTATGTCGCTTACCTCCGGTGTGACGGTTTTGCCCGGACCCGGGCCGTAACCTTTGAAGATCACGCCAAAGATCTTTTCGCGCGCTTCGGGGTGGCCCCAGAGGGCGAATCCGCCGACCGGCCCGTTCTTGAGGTCATCAGAATCGATCTCGATTCCACCGGCCGTCGATCCCTTGTCGGAATAATTGCGCTGCCTGATGCCGCAAAGCGCCGCGTCAGGAAGCGTGGGAACGTGCTCGGGACCGCAGATCCCGTGTTTAGTCGGGCCAATCGTGGAATCCTTCGAGTCGACTACTTCGCCAACCCATTGGTAGCTCTGTGTCAGCGACCGAAGCACGCCGAGCAGAACGTGTGTTCCGGGCCCAGGCGCAAAGAGCTGGCCGGAAACG
>JANMST010000080.1:0-1952 GCA_031389635.1 Acidimicrobiia bacterium
GAGCACAGACGAGCTACTTTATGATCACATGCTGCGTTGGCTCGTCCCGGGCTTTCTTCTGGTTGCCGCTTGTTCAGGAACGCCGGCGGCGACAACCACTCCGGCCGACACCGAGGCGTTGCGGGAACAGATTCATGCTGCCACCGGGCATGACCCGGAAGCCTGCACCAGCATGATGGGCGAGACGGCTTCGATCCAGATCGACGATGTGATCGCCATCCCCGACTGCATCATCGTCCAGGAAGGCGCCGAATTGGTCGTCTCCAACGCCAGCAGCGTCGAGCAGCGATTCGCGGTTTCCGATCCCCCCAACGTCAACGTCCGGCACGACATTTACGTTCTGGAGATCCCGGTTGGGTCGAAAGAAGCGATTCCGGAGATCGGAGAACGCACCCAAAGTGGGGTTTATCCCTTCTACATAAGGGGGGGTGAGCCCTTCTCGGGCTTCCTGGTCGTGGTCCCGTAGTCCGGACCCGGGCCGGTTCGAACCGGTATGCTTCCTTACCAACCGGGCGGATCTCCGTCCGGTTCTATTGGGAAACCAAAAAAGGAAGGAACAAAACACTATGACGAAATTCCGCACTCCGCGGTTACTCGTCCTTATCGGCCTCATGGCGCTCATCGCCGCGGCTTGTGGCGGTACCGCCGCGGCTCCGGATGTGTGCGAATCCGATCCATTTGGATGTGTCACGATCGCCGATGGTGAGCCAATCAGCATTGGCTCACTTCTGGTAATCACCGGCCCTAACTCCAGCCTTGGTCTGGACAGCCAGTACGGCGTCGAGCTTGCACTCGACTACTACAGCGACCAGGCCTTTGATGGGACCAACGCCGTGATCGCAGGGCACACTGTCGAACTCTCTCCGGAGGACGACGGTTGTTCGGCAGAAGGCGGAACCGCCGGTGCCAACCGCCTGGCGGCAGATGCCCAGATCGTTGCAGTGGTAGGGACGAGCTGCTCTTCGGCGGCTCTCGACGTGGCCGATCAGATCTTCTCCGACAAGGGGATCTCAATCGTGTCACCGTCGAACACCGGTCCGGCGCTGACAACTCCGGCCAAGCACAAGCCGTTCTACCTGCGCACCGCCCACAACGACAAGATCCAGGGTGCCGCTGTGGCGAACTTCGCCTACAACGAACTGGGTGTCAGGACGGCCGCCACAATCCATGACGGCAGCCCCTACGCCGAGGGTCTTCAGCAAGTCTTCGCTGACGTGTTCGTGTCTCTTGGTGGCAGCATTACCACCCAGGAGGCTGTGCAGGTCGGCCAGACCGACTTCAACCCCGTGCTGACGGCGATTGCCGCCGGAGAACCGGAGTTCCTGTACTACCCGATTTTCGTGGCCGAAGGTGGCTTGATCACCCAGCAAGCGCGCCAGACCCCGGGTTTGGAGGCGACTCTGTTCGCCGGATCTGACGGTATGTTCACCCCGGACTGGATCGAGGCTGCCGGCGCCGACAATGCCGAAGGTGTTTACATCTCCGGCCCGGACCTCACCGCCCTGTCAGGCGACATGGCGTTCTACAGGGACACGTTCATCCCCGCCTACACGGAGAAGTACGGTGCGCCCCAGTCGGTCTTCCATGCTCACGCATGGGACGCCACCAACATGATCCTGGCCGCTATCGCAGAAGTGGCCATCGATCAGGACGGCACCTTGTACATCCCCCGCACCGCCCTTAAGGACGCCCTCTTCGCCACCACCGGCATGGTGGGAATCACGGGCACGCTCGATTGCAACGAGGACGGCGACTGCCAGCCCTCCGCCACGATCGCTGTGGTTAAGGTCGAAGGTGGCGCTTTCAGCGCCACCGTGTACTCCGAATTGGGTACTCTCGGCGGCTGATCGAAACAAACTGAGACAAGAAGGGGGTGGGAAGTTTCCCACCCCCTTCTTTGAGGGCAGGGAGGGGATCTTTGGCCACCATCGGCGGGTCGTCCGGCAGCCAGC
>JANMST010000086.1:0-11160 GCA_031389635.1 Acidimicrobiia bacterium
CCGGAATCAATGTCGCCACCCATCCCAACGAGGTCCGGGCCCGGATCGGCTTGTCCGGTCAATATGCGGCGGTCGATGAGTATCTCACCGGTTTCGAGAACCTCGACCTGTTCGGCCGCCTCTACCGGCTGCCGAGGGCCCAGGCCCGGGTGAGAGCTCGGGAGCTGTTGGAGCGCTTCGACCTGGTGGAGGCCGGCGATCGTCCGGTCAAGACCTACTCGGGTGGAATGCGCAGAAGGCTCGACCTGGCGGGAGCGCTGGTGGCCGAACCCGCGGTCTTGTTCCTTGACGAGCCCACCACCGGTCTCGATCCCCGGGGCCGGGCCGACATGTGGGATGTGATCCGCGAGATGGTGAAGTCGGGGACGACCCTGTTACTGACCACTCAATATCTCGAGGAGGCCGACCGTCTCGCCAATGAGATCGTTGTCATCGACCACGGCCAGGCAATTGCCCGCGGCACCGCCGACCAGTTGAAGTCCCAAATCGGAGGCGAGCGGGTCGAATTGGTGATCGAGTCGGAAGCCGACCTCGCCACCGCCCGGGAGACACTGGCCTCGTTTGCGGATGGAGAGGTAACTGTCGACCAGCAGAGCCGGAGTCTGACTGCACCGGTTTCAGGTGGAAGCGGAGTCCTGGTTGAGGTGCTGCGTCGCCTCGACGCAGGATCGGTCAAGGTTCTCGATGTCGCTCTGCGCCGACCCACCCTCGACGATGTGTTCCTGACGCTCACCGGTCACGGAGCCGAAGAGGTCATCGAGTCCGCTCCTAAAGAAGTGAATGCTGAAGAATTGAAAGTGAGTGCATGATGAGCCAGCTCATGTGGGTAGCCGTCGACGGCTACAACGTTGCCAAACGAAACCTGATCAAGATCAAGCGGGTCCCCGAGATTCTGATCTGGGTCCTGATGTCGCCGATCATGTTCGTGCTGTTGTTCGCTTATGTCTTCGGGGGCGCCATCGATGTTCCCGGAGTGAACTACCGGGAGTTCCTGATTGCCGGGATCTTCGCTCAGACCGTCGTCTTCGGTGCCACTTACACCGGCGCCGGTTTGGCCGAGGACATGAAGAAGGGCATCATCGACCGGTTCCGATCCTTGCCGATGACACGATCGGCGGTGCTGATCGGACGAACGGGCAGTGACATCATCTACAACGTCCTTTCGATCACGATCATGGCGCTGACCGGCCTGCTGGTCGGATGGCAGATCCGGACGAGCTTCTGGGAGGCGGCCGCAGGCTTCGGCTTGCTGCTCCTCTTCTCCTACGCCCTCTCCTGGGTAATGGCAGCAATCGGCTTGATGGTGCCAAGTCCCGAGGTGGTGAACAACGCCTCATTCATGATCATCATGCCCCTGACCTTCGTCTCGAATGCCTTCGTGCCGAGCGACAGCCTTCCCGGCCCGCTCCGGGTCTTCGCCGAATGGAACCCGGTCTCGGCGGTGACGCAGGGAGCCAGGAACCTGTTCGGCAACGTCAACCCGTTAGCGCCTCCGAGTGAGGCATGGTCGATGCAGAACCCCGAGATCTACAGCCTGATCTGGATCGGCGTGATCCTGATGATCTTCGTCCCCTATTCGATCAGCCTCTACAAGCGAGTAGCCAAGAAGTAATTCGAACTGACCGTGCAGATGGCGCCCTGCGGGGCGCCATCTGCACGCGACAGATCGTGCCCGGGAGCACCGTGGCCGGAGCCCCCCCAATTCTCCATTGCACCTCTTGTTATTGGACCGGCTATTGGACTGGAGGGTCTTCCCAAACGAGGTCGAACCGCTCCATGCATGAGTCGCACCGATAGGCGACGATGAGCCCCGGTTCCAGCGGTTCATCAGAGGGCAACAGCGAGAGCAGGTGCAGCGTCCCATCGCAGTCGACGCAAGGGATCGCGGGTGGCGGTTTCACGCCTCCTCCCCGGGCTGAGTTTCACCAGTCTGACTCTCACCCGTTCGGAGGATCAGCCAGCCGAGCAGGGCAGCCACGATCGAGGCGCCGAAGATCCCCACCTTGGCGCTCTCGATCAGGTCGGGGTCGGTGAAAGCAAGGCCGGCGATGAAGAGGGAGACGGTGAAGCCGATGCCGGCGACCGTGGCAACTCCCAGAAGGTGACGGGCGGTCATTCCTCGGGGGAGGCGTCCGGTTCCGATCCTCATCGCCGCCAGGGTGAAACCCGTGACACCGACGATCTTGCCAACCACCAGACCAAGGGCAACGCCCAATCCGACGGGTTTGAACAAGCCATCGGTCACCGAGGATCCCTGAAAGTTGATTCCGGCGTTGGCGAGCGCAAACAGGGGGACGACTACGAAAGACGACCAGTTCCCGAGCCGATCCTCGATCCGCGCCAGCGGTGAGACCGACTCTCGCGAAATCGCTGAGATTGTAAGGAGGGAGTGGTCGGCAAGCTCGCGCTCGCTGACGTCGTCATCGTCGTTGATGAGTTTCGCCATCAGTTCACGCCCTTTGGCGTTGAACTCAT
Organism: Acidimicrobiia bacterium; assembly: GCA_031389635.1. Lineage (GTDB taxonomy): Bacteria > Actinomycetota > Acidimicrobiia > Spongiisociales > ZC4RG35 > DATEEG01. The sequence goes on from JANMST010000086.1 coordinate 2,476, forward strand.
CGAAGTCGTAATACGGTTGGGCCGGCGTGAGCAGTCCGAGGGCGACGCCAGCAAGCGTGGCGTGGACCCCGGACTCCAGAGTGGCGAACCAGATCATGATCGCCAGAGGGGCGTAGAGGGTGTACGACCGGACTCCGATCCGTTGTGCCAGCACGATGGCGACGAGACCTCCACCCGCGACAGCCAACCATCCCATCGAGAGCTCGGCCGTATAGAAAACGGCGATAACGAGGATGGCCCCGATGTCGTCGGCGATCGCCAGGGTCAGGAGGAAGAGCTTGGCGCCCAGCGGGACCCTCTTGCCGACCAGGGAGAGGACGCCGATCGCGAAGGCGATGTCCGTGGCCATAGGAATTCCCCAGCCCCGCCCCGGTTCTCCGGAAGCACCGGCTATGGCCAGATAGATGAGGGCGGGCGCGACCATTCCGCCCACTGCCGCGATCACCGGCAAGGCCGCGGCTCTGCGATCTCGAAGCTCCCCTACCACCAGTTCCCGCTTGATCTCGAGGCCGACGACGAAGAAGAAGACGGCCATGAAACCGTCGTTGATCAGGTGGTGAAGGTCCTCGTCCAAACGCAAAGGCCCGAAGTCGAACCGAAAACGGGTTCCGAGCAGCTCTTCGTACGCCCCGGGCCAGAGGTTGGCCCAGATCAGGGCCGCGATGGCGGCTCCGATCAGGACCAGTCCTGAGGAGGCCTCCCGATTGCTGAATCGAATGAAAGGTCGGATGAACGCCCGTGGCACGAAGCGCTCGGACCGCGCCCATGTGACATGGTCCGTCCCGTCGGTCACGTCAGCGGAGGCTCTTGCCGCTGGACATGAGGTCGGAGCAGGCCCGCGTGACGCGGGCGGCCATCCCGATCTCGGCCTTCTTCATGTACGAGCGGGGGTCGTAAGCGGACTTGTCACCGACCTCGCCGTCCACCTTCAACACGCCGGAGTAGTTGGCGAACATGTGATCGGCAATCGGCCGGGTGAAGGCGTACTGGGTGTCGGTGTCGATGTTCATCTTCACGACGCCGTATCCAATGGTCTCGCGAATCTCGTCGAGGCTTGACCCGGACCCACCGTGGAAGACCAGGTAGTGACGACCGGCCGGCCCGAACCCGGCTTCGACCGCCTCCTGGCCGTCGCGGAGGATGGTTGGCCGCAACTGGACCGCCCCCGGTTTGTAGACGCCATGGACATTTCCGAACACCGCCGCCAGCAGGTACATCGTCTCGCCTGGCGCCCCTAAGACTTCGACCGTGCGAGTCATGTCCTCCGGGGTCGTATATAGCTTGGCCTTGTCGATTCCCTCATGATCCATGGCATCCTCTTTGCCGCCGACGACGCCGATCTCGAGTTCCAGAATGCTTCCTACCCGGATGCACTCGGCCAGCAGATCTTTGGCAATCGCCAGGTTCTCTTCCAGAGGCAGAGTCGAGGCATCGAGCATGTGGCTCTGGAACAGCGGCCCTCCCTGGCGTTGAGCGCTGATGGCGAGGAGGGGACGGATGTAGGCGTCCACCTTCTCCGGCTGGCAATGGTCAGTGTGGAGAGCGACGTTGATCGGGTATTTCCGGGCCGCAACGTAGGCGTATTCGGCCAGGGCCGCGGCGCCGGTCGGCATGTCCTTGATGAGGGAGCCGGAGAGAAATTCGGCTCCACCAGTGGAGACCTGGACTATCCCGTCGGATTCCGCCTCGGCGAATCCGCGCAGGGCGCCTTGCAGGCTCTCGTTCCCCGTGACGTTGATAGCCGGATAGGCGTAACCATGGTCCCGGGCGGCTTGGATCATTTGCTTGTACTTCTCGGGGGTGGCGATCGGCATCGGTCCTCCGCTTGTTGGATCTGTGGGGAAACTTAGCCCTGTTGGGGGCTCCGACCGGAGTCGACTCGCTGTTGACAACCATCCGGATACCGTGCAACGCATGACGGAGGCCATCGCGGCTGGCAAGCCGAGAAGCCGAATCCTGCGGGCGCTCTATTTCGGCCTCGGCCTGATCTGTGTGGGATTTGCCTACCTGTCGTGGCTGCCAGGGATCCCGACCTTCGACTTCGTGATTCTGGCGGCATTCTTCTTTTCCCGCAGCTCCGATCGATTTCATCTCTGGATCACGACCCATCCGATCTTCGGGCGGGTCATCCGGGGTTATCGGACTGATGGTCTGACGGTCAGGGCCAAGGTCGTTGCCTCGGTGGCGGTGGTCGCTTCGCTCGGATTCTCCTTCGTCGTCCTTCTCGATAACTCCGTGGTCAGGACCATTCTCGGTCTCGTCGGCCTGTACGCGCTCTGGTTCATTTGGACCCGGAAGACGCCCCACGAGAGCCCGGCAATTGATGCCCGTCCCACCGGTCCTTGAGAAGGTCCGATTGCTACATTTCCGGCGGCGGGATCACACCGATCCCTCCCGAATCCTCCTGGACGGTTGGCGGGTTCGTGTTAGCGAACCGGATGGGCTTGCCCGCCGGTAGGAGGAACGTGAAGCTCTACGTAGGCAATCTGCCGTTTAGAACCACTTCGGAGGATCTGGCAGCCGCCTTCCGGCGGTTCGGTGAAGTGACAAACCCTCAGGTGCTGACCGACCGGGAAACCGGACGTTCGCGCGGCTTCGGGTTCGTTGAATTGTCCGATGAGGATGCTCGCCGGGCCATCGACGAAATGGATGGTGCCGACCTTGCCGGCAGGCGGATCGTGGTCAACGAGTCACGACCGATGCAGGCCCGGCCCCCTCGCCAGGATCGCGGTGGTGGCGAAGGCAATTACCGGGATCGCAACTAGGCAGCCAAAGGACGCCCCAGAGAGGGGAGGTCGGCGGTCGCGGAGGTCAGCGAATCGTTGGTGGTTGCCGAGATTCTTGATCAGTCCGGGTTCCGCCAACAACGTCCCACGTCTCAAGCCTCAAGCCTCAAGATCCACGTGTTTCGTGCCCGCGTTGTGTCACCAAAGATCTTTCGTGAGACGTGAGACGTGCGACGGCCCCAAACACGAGGACGCCAAGCTCCCGACGGACAGTCTCCGCGGGCTGGCTTGTGGCTTGGGGCTTGTGGCGTCTTTCTCATTGACCCCTGAGGAAGCGCTCGATCTCGGCCGCCAGCTCCTCACCGGATACGGACTTGGCGGCGTCGACCATGGCTTCGAGTTGGTCGACCATGCTCTTGAGATCGCTTCGTGACGCTGAGACCGAATCCAACTCGCTGCGCTGGAGGTTGGCTTGTTCCTCGAGATCCCCGGTCGGCAGATCGACGCCGACATGGCGCTCGAGACGTCGGATCAGTGCCAGCGCCGCGGCTGGATATTCCACTCCGACGTACTGAGGGACACGGGCGTAGAACCCGACGGTCGGTATCCCGGTCCCGCCGATCATGTACTCGATTGTGCTCACCGCGGCCGACGGGACTCGCAGGAGCCCTTCAGGGCGTTCGTCGCTATCGGGTAGATGGGCTCGGTCCGAGGCAGTGGCGATTATCTGCACGGGACGGGTGTGGGGCCAGGCCCACGGGATCCCTCCCAGCGATACCTGCTCGGTGACCCCTAGCTCGACGGCAAGGTGGGACAGTTCGTTGCCGAGTCGTTTCCAGTTCCAGTTGGGTTCGGTTCCGCTCAGCACGAGAAGGTCGCGCTCGGCCAGGGGAAGCCATCGCAAGGAGATGCTGGGCCACACCAGGGTGGTCATCACTCCTTCGATGAAGTCGAGGGTGGGTCGCGTGACCCGGTAATCGAAGAGGAGATCGGGTTCAGCGTCGGCCACCACCTCTCCGCCGAGAGTGTGCGCCACGAGACTGGCGGCGGAACCGGCGTTGACCCAACCGTTCAGGCAAATCACCAGCGCCGGCCTTCGCAGTTGAGGACGTTGCGTGAAGGTGAAGATGCTCACAGGCTCACACTAGAGAAGGTCGATCAGGACCATTCCAGCAGCACCTTGCCACTGTCACCTCCGGCCGTCGCGGCAAAGGCGTCCTCCCAATCCTCAGCGGCGAAACGATGGGTGATCACGCCCGAGATGTCGAGCCCACCCTGGAGGAGAGCCGACATCTTGTACCAGGTCTCAAAGATCAGCCTCCCGTAAATACCTTTGACGACCAGTCCTTTGAAGATGACTTCATTGAGGTCGAGGGTGACGGCTTCGGGAGGGATGCCGAGTACTGCCACTCGTCCTCCGTGGTTCATGACCGATAGCATCTGGTTGAACGCCGCTCCGCTCCCCGACATCTCCATGCCGATGTCGAAGCCTTCGGTCATGCCGAGTTCCTCCATGACCCGTGGAAGCAACCCGGTTCGAGGATCGGCCACTCGATCCGCTCCCATGGCCTTGGCCATGTCGAGTCGGGCCGCGATCAGGTCAGTAGCCACGATGAACCGGGCCCCGACGTGGCGGGAAATCGCTGTGGCCATCACCCCGATCGGCCCCGCTCCGGTGATGAGGACGTCCTCACCAACCAGATCGAACGAGAGAGCCGTGTGGGTGGCGTTGCCAAGGGGATCGAGGATGGCACCGACCTCATCGTCGATGTGGTCGGGCAGAGGAAAGACGTTGCCGGCGGGAAGACTCAGAAACTCGGCAAAGGCCCCGGCCCGGGTGACCCCCAGGCCGACGTGGTTGTGACAGAAGTTTCGCCGCCCGGCCCGACAGTTGCGGCAATGGCCGCACGTGATGTGGCCTTCGCCCGAAACTCGCTGACCGACCTCGAGGCTGGCGACACCGTCGCCGAGTTCGACGATTTCGCCCATGAATTCGTGTCCGATTGTCATCGGCGTCGGAATCGTCTTCTGCGACCACTCATCCCAGTGCCAGATGTGAAGGTCGGTGCCGCAGATCGAGGTCTTGCGGACCTTGATGAGAACGTCCTGGGAGCCCGGTCGCGGCTTTGGAACTTCCTCCATCCGCAGGCCGGGCTCGGGCCTGGCCTTGACGAGGGCCCTCACGGGATGACCCCGAGAGAGCGTCCGACCTTGACGAACGCGGCGACCACCGAATCGATGTCGGCGCTGGTGTGTGATGCCGACATCTGGGTCCTGATGCGGGCCTGTCCCTGGGGCACGACCGGGAATGAGAAGCCGACCACGTAGATTCCCTCGTCCAGGAGAAGGTCGGACATCCCGGTTGCCACCCTGGCATCTCCGAGCATCACCGGGATGATCGGGTGGCCGTTCCCGGCCAGGGTGAATCCCGCCGCCGTCATCATCGACCTGAAGTGAGTGGAGTTGGCTGCCAGTTGTTTCCTGAGTGCGTCTCCTCCTTCGATCAGGTCTAGGGCGGTGATGGTCCCGACGGCGATCATCGGGGCCAGGCTGTTCGAGAAGAGGTACGGACGCGATCGCTGCCGAAGCCATGCGGCGATTTCCCTGCCGGTCGAGGTGTAGCCGCCGCTGGCGCCACCGAGAGCCTTGCCCAGGGTGCCTGTGAGGATGTCGATCCGACCTTCGGTGCCGGTTGCCTCGGGGCTGCCACGGCCGTGAGCGCCGACGAACCCGACCGCATGAGAGTCGTCGACCATCACCATGGCGTTGTATTGCTCGGCCAGGTCGCAGATCGAACCGAGGTCGGCGATCACACCGTCCATCGAGAACACACCGTCGGTGGCGATCAGCCGATAGCGAGCGTCGACGGAGTCCTTCAGGCAGTTCTCCAACTCGGTCATGTCGTTGTTGGCGTAGCGCAATCGCTTCGCTTTGGAGAGCCGGATCCCGTCGATGATCGAGGCATGGTTGAGAGCGTCGGAGATAACAGCGTCGTTCTCATCGATGACGGTCTCGAAGAGACCGCCATTGGCGTCGAAGCACGAGGAATAGAGAACCGTGTCCTCCATCCCGAGAAAGTTGGAGATCCTGGCTTCGAGGGCGGTGTGAACGTCCTGGGTCCCGCAAATGAAGCGAACGGACGCCATCCCGTAGCCGTGATCGACGACGGCCTGGGCGGCGGCCCCCTCCAAAGCCGGGTGGTTGGCGAGCCCGAGATAGTTGTTGGCGCAGAAGTTGAGAACCCGGCGGCCATCGGCCAGTTCGATGTGAGCGCTCTGCGGAGAAGTGATGAGGCGCTCGGTCTTGAAGAGCCCTTGCTGGCGGAGATCGGAGAGCCGGTTGGTGAGGTCACTCCGAAGCCCGGTTTCCATGGGCAGACGGTAATGGCTCCGGCCGAAGGTGCGATAGTGGATGGAGCATGAGTCCTGCTTCGACCGCTCCGCTGCGAACCGATCGGCTTGATCTCCTACCCCTTCGGTCCGTCTATGCCGCCGAGATGGTCGGGGTTCTCTCCAACAGTGACCTCTACAGCTTTATAGGGGGAGGCCCCCCCAGCCTCGTCGATCTCGAATCCCACTACACGGCCCAGATTGCCGGTCCCTCTTCGGGCGAGGAGGTCTGGCACAACTGGATTGTCCGACCCAACGACACCGGCATGGCGGTCGGTTACGTGCAGGCAACCGTCACGGGTGATTCCTCGGATGTCGCCTGGGTTATCGGTGTCGAGTGGCAAGGCCAGGGCTTCGCCTCTGAGGCGGCCGCGGCGATGTGCAACTGGCTCGCTACACAAGGCGTCGAGAGCTTCAGCGCTCACATCCACCCCGGTCACATTGCTTCGCAGCGGGTGGCGGCTTCGCTGGGCATGCAAGCCACGGACGAGATCGACGAGGAGGGCGAGGTGGTTTGGGCGTCGGTCCCCAGCCCTGCGGGTCAAACGGCCGACTGACTTAGTCCGCCCGCTGTCAGTCCATGCCCTGCACGATTTCGGTGGCGTGGGCCAACTCTCCGGCGATCGCGGTTCTCTCCTCGTCGCTGAGCTCGAGCGACAACGCTTCGGACAAGGAACCCGCAGCTGCCGACCGATCACCTCCACGCACTGCCAGTTCCGCCCGGTAAAGCAGCGCCCTGGCTCGGTCAAGCAGCGGAGCATCCCGGAACTTGGCCAGACCAGACCGTTGTCGAGAAGCCTTCGAGCGAACTCGTGGTCGCCCCGGGCGTCACCCTGGCGGGCAGCGTTGTCGATCACCCGGGCCAAGCCTGAGGTTCGGTCCTCGGCTTCGACATCCTCGGTATCGCCGTGTTTGGAGATGCGTAGCCAGTTGCCGCCCGGGTCGACGACGCTTAAGCCCCTGACGGTGCCCTCTCTCTTGCGCGGGCGCAGAATTCGTGGGATGCCGGCCGACGGCAGCTTGCCGTAGGCGGCCCACAGGCCCGCGGCGAAGGCTTCGTACAACTCGTCGGCGTCCGGCACCACGACGATCACGGTGGCGTACGACTGCTCGGGATCGAAGCCGTCGATGGTGAAGAGGTGGATGTGGAAGTCGTCCCGGGAGACCACGGCGTAAGGGTTCGGGCGCTCCTGGCGGTAGGTGCGGACGAACCCCAGGGCTTGGTAGAAGGAAATCGATTCGTCGAGATCGCGACAGGGGAGGGCCGGGATCGTCACTTCGTTGGCCATGGGTGAGGCGAGTCTATAGAGAATGATGTCTGGCTAGCCCGAAACTGAAGCGGAAGCGACGGTTACGCCTTCTGGCAGGACAACTCGGACGTAGCCGATCCCGATGCTCTCGGGAGTCTCTAGTTCCCAAGTCGCGGTCTCTCCGTTCGAGAGTTCGACGGTGACCTCTTTGGGTTCGGTGAACCGGCCCGGAGGGGGATCGGTCGCATTCAGTGTTGTTGCCGTTGGGTCGGGAATCCAGCCAGGGCGGGTGAGAATTATCGCCTGGCCAACAGTCGGGATGATGAGGGTTCCTGGATCGGCGAAGGAGTCGGGTGCGCACCCGCTTCCGGCTGGGGTGGTCCAACAAATCTCGGGTCCGGTGGCCGTGTCCCGCCAAGCAAGGTCAAGATCCGGGAGATATCTGAACGGGCTCAACTCGCCTCCCGCCAGGACGGTCATGGGCACGCCGGGATCGGCGACCTCGGGCAGAGTGACCTGGGGACTCACCATCTGACGACCGCGATCTGTCGCCGGCTCGACGGGAGTGCCGGTGGACCGAAACACGATCGCGGTCCCGATCCCAACTGCCAACACGATCGCGAAGGCGGCAACGGCTCGAAGGCGGCGATTTCCCTGCAATAGACCGATGGTCTGACTCGATATGGAACTTCTCCTGCTTGCTTCACGGAATACCTGATCCGCGCCCCTGGGGGTGCCCCGAGACGCAAGGGTCTCCAAAGACGTCTTGAGCCGGGTCATCGTTGATCATCCTCCTGGAGGTCGGCCTTGAGCCGGGTCCGGGCGCGTTGGGAGGCCTTTCTCACGGCTTGTTCGCTGGACCCGAGCAGCTCCGCAATCTCGGCGTAAGTGAATCCCTCCACCTCCCTCAGAAACACCATCGCCCGTTGCCGGGCCGGGACCCGCAAAAGGTCCGAGACGTCGCTCGGATACGACGGCTGAGCGGCATCCGGCTCCGCCAATCGGGTCATGGCCTTCCGCGCCCGGCCCAACCCGCGCCTCTGATTGGACGCACTGTTGAGGATGGATCTGAAGAGGTAGGCCTTCGGGTTCACCAAGGGATGACAACGAGCCGCGACGTAGGGCGTGCTCTAGGGCGTCTTGCACGAGGTCGTCGGGATCGAACTCAACGGGCCACAGCGGCGAATCGGCGGAGTTGCTCATAGATCTGAGCGACCACCGTTGCGTCGGTCGCGATCACCGTCTCGATCTCGTCGTCCAACTTGCTCCTTTCTCGCATTGTCACCTCTAAAGACACCGCACCGGCCAACCTTGGGACAC
>JANMST010000088.1:0-4035 GCA_031389635.1 Acidimicrobiia bacterium
GTGATCTCCTTGCCGGGTGCCCCGTAAACGGGGCCCACCTCTTCCTTCCACCGCTCCGAACCGAGGGTCACCCATTGCCTATGAGTCTCACAATCGGGGAAGGTTTCAAGGACCGAGGTCAAGGCTGGTGCCGAGGCCCCCGCTCCGGTCCCTCCGTGACACGACGAACAGACCCGACCGAAGATCTCGCGTCCTGCATCGAGGTTGGGATCACCCAGCGACTCAGGCCCCGATGCGCAGGCGACAACAACCGCCGTAAGCATCGCCAACACCGGCTCCCGGGTGCGGAGAATCATCAGTTCGTAGCAGCCTGGGCTGATCCGAGTCTCTGCCAATAGGTGGCGATGCCGTACAAGAGGGCCAATCCCATGATCGGAGTCCCGATCTGCTTGAAGATCGTCGACTCCGTTGCGAGTCCGATCAGAAACAAAACCAGTCCGAAATTGACGGCGACAAGGATGATGCGATTGGTGGCCGCCTTGGCCGCCGCCAGACCCGCCACCGCCCCGAACAACGCGTTCGTCATCACCCCGATGAACATGGCGTGGTCGAAGGCGATAAGAACACCGATGGGGCCTTCGCCGGTCTCGGGATCCAGTTGCCCCGACGTGAAGAGTTGAACCACGTAGACCAGGAGTCCAATCCCGACGACCAGGCCCAGCACCGCCGCACGCCCGAAGTTGTCGGCGCTGTCGCCCGACCAGGCGCTCGGCTTGATCTTGCCCCACATGTGAACGATGTAGGCAATGATGGCGATCACCTGAAGACCGGAGAAAACCTGGATCAGGGCGTCGATTTCGAATATGAAAGCGACGTTGGCGATCAGGCCGGCCAGGAAGAGGGCCCAGGCGACCAAGCGGCCGATCATTCCCTGTCCACCCTTGAGCACCCAGTGGCTGATGGCTACGCCGGCCAGAATCAGATAGCCGATGAGCATCGCCGCAGGATGTGCTCCTGCCAAGGCCGCGGCCCTTTCGTTGCTAAGTCCCGGCAGCGATCCGTTGGCAACGAAAACTCCGAGCAGCACACCGAGGATGGCGCCGATGGTCAGCGAGATCACAGCCAGGTAGAGAGCCAATTGAGCTGTTGACTTGTCACTCGAGCCGTAGCGGCCGGCGACCCAGATCAGCGCCCAAATGATGGTTATCAGCAGCAAAGTGCCGGCGATGGGTCGAAGGATTCCCGTGGTGCTGGCAAACGCCGCCACATAGATCACGACCGTTACCAGGGTCGCCATCGTCAGGCTGCGGGCCGTAGCGACCGCCTTGGTGTCGGCTCCGGACCCGAACATGGCCAGAGCAGAACCGACGACCGACACCGTGATCCAGCCCAGGGTTCCGGCGTGGACGTGGGTCAGAACCATCTGGTGGGTCGGATCCCAAAGATCGAGCCCGTTCAGGATCCCGATGACGATGGTGACGACAAAGATCAGCAGGGCGCCTCGGTACAGCAGGCGCGCCTGTGGTTGCAGGGCGTTCACTTTCTACCTCCTAATTTGGCTACCGGTCTTGCCCTCCCCCGAACGCAAGCTCGGCGACGATACAGACACATTCCGTCGCGATGTCGGAAAAACGACGCAGTCAAAGTACTAGTCCGAGCGGGTCTTCTTTGATCCATTCTTGGCCGAATTGGCAAGACCTTCCGATATCAGTGCAAATGGAGGGTGGTATCGGTTATGTGGTCCTCGCAATCGCAGTCGTCGTCATCGCAGTCACGGTTGGCTGCTACTTGTGGGTCAGGCAGCTCCGGACCACAGCACAGGTTCGAGCTCGTTCACAAGATCCGGCTGACACCTTCGACGAGGAGCTCGAGCAATGGCTCTCGCAACGGCTCTCGGCGAGGTGGCTCATCGACTCCGCCCACTCCGCGGCCACGGCCACGATGCGGCTCGAAGCCGTCAACTTCTACAACCACCTGGCCGAAAAGTGGAACGACGAGATGGGGTGGGCCGAGCGCCGGTTGATCCCTGCCTCGTTCGACAAGGAGGCGGCCCTCCGCTAGCGGTGTCGGTACCGGCGCAAAGGTGCCGCTCCCGCGACAATCGGTGAATGCTGGTGGCAGATCACGTCATCCCCGACTCCGAGCTGTCGTGGACCTTCACTCCTTCCGGGGGCCCCGGCGGTCAGCACGCCAACCGCTCCAATACCCGGGCTGAGGTCCGGTTTGACCTCGGCCGGTCACCGTCGATTCCGGAATCGCTGAAGGAGCACATGCTCAGGCGACTGGGCAAACGAGCCGTCGACGGGGTCTTGAGCGTCACCTCCGACGAGACCCGGAGCCAAACCCAGAACCGCCGAAAAGCAGTTGAGCGCCTGGCGTCCGTCCTCAACGAGGCGGCCCACCGCCCGCGTCGCCGAAGACCAACCCGACCAACCGCTTCGTCGCGGGAACGGAGACTCGAGCAGAAGAAGAGGCGCAGTGGGGTTAAGAGGGAACGAAGTGGTGAATGGTGAGGAGCGTGGTAGGTGGTACGTGGTAGGTGGTGGGTTCAGGAACCGAACATCGCTACGAGCCGGGCGGTGTCGACTTTGCCCAGCTCGGTTCTGGGGAGTGCAAGTACCTGGAGCCAGCGTTTCGGTATTGCCTGTGGCGGTAGTCGATTTGCGAGGAAGGCTCGCAACCCTTCGGGACTGACCGCGCCGGTGTAGGCGGCGGCTATTGCCTCGCCCCATTCCTCGTCGCGTAGGGGGATGACTGCTGCCTCGACGACCGCGGGATGACTCTTGATCGCTGACTCGACTTCGGCGGGATCTACCTTCTCACCTCCGGTGACGATCAGGCGATCGATCCGTCCCAAGACCACCAGCGAACCGTCCGGCTCGACTCGACCCCGATCGGCAGTTGAAAACCAATCCCCATCGGAGCGCGCCGGCTCGCCGACATAACCCAGGGACACGGTTGGACCCCTCACCTGGATTCGATCGCCCAAGCCAACCTGGACCTCTATCCCATCGAGCGGGAACAGACGCCGCTCGGGGTCGCCGGGTCGAGCCGTAGCCACCTGCGACGTCGTCTCAGTCATTCCGTACGTTGGAAGCACGGTCATACCGGCGGTCTCGGCCGAATCCAACAGGTCCGGTTCGGAACGACCTCCCCCGATCAGCACGGTCGGCCTGTTGGTCAAGGCCTCCGCGCGGCTCTCGAGAACCCGATAGAGCTGGGTCGGCACCATTGAGGCGAATTGGACCCTCCCGATCCAGGCGGTGAGGTCGTCCGCCTCGGCCGCCAGAACGACACTGCCGCCGGCGGCGACGGTCCGGTAGATGGTGCTGAGCCCACCGACGTGATGCAGTGGAAGCGGACAAAGCCATCGGCTGTCGGGACCGTGCCCGAGTCGACTGATAGAGATTGAGGCAGCCGCCTCCCAGTTGGATGAGGTCAGCCGAACCCCCTTGGGCATCCCTGAGCTTCCGCTGGTGAACAAGATCGATTGAGAGGGACGTGGATCTTGGGCGGCAGCCGCTAGCTGTGTAGTCACCAGGTCGTCGGACAGACTCGCCGAGACCAGGACTGCCGTCGCCCCGGAGCGGGTCGCGGCCAGAATCTCGACCACCGACTTCACGTCGACCCCCGGGCGAACAACGACCTGTTCGCCGGGCCGATTACCCAGGTCACGGGCCCGCCCTGAAACGAGCTGATCAACTTGGCCGTATGTGAGGCTTACGTCCCTGGTCACCAGGAACGGAGCGTCGGGGTTCAGGTCGGCTTGTTGTCTGAGGTAGTGGTCGGTCATCAAAGCTCTGTCTTGGCGCGGCGTTCTGCTCCCCTGGTGTCGATCGTACGTGCCAAAACAGGGTTCGGGACCCACCACCACCACTCACCACCCGCCACTCCTGACCCCGTCTACATTCTCCCTTGTGATCTCCGAGCATTTCGATCCCGGCCGCTGGACAGAAGTTGAGGGTTACCAGTTCACCGACATCACCTATCACCGGGCGATCGGCCAGGGCACCGTTCGGATCGCCTTCAACCGTCCCGAGGTCCGCAACGCCTTCCGGCCCAACACCGTCGACGAGCTATATGCCGCCCTCGACC
>JANMST010000120.1:0-3246 GCA_031389635.1 Acidimicrobiia bacterium
AAGTCCTCGCCCTCGAGCCGGTCCAGGTCTCGGGTGGGGTCGTTACTGACCTCTCACACCTGCTATCCGAGATACTCGACAACGCGACTCAGTTCTCACCGCCCGCCGATCGGGTTCGTGTGACCGGGCTCTTCGACCAGGAGGGTTACCTCCTCACGATCTCCGATCACGGAGTCGGCATGGCCGAAACCCGGATGGGTGAGATAAACCGCCTGCTCGCCAAACCGCCGGTCCTCGGCCTCGCCCTCGACCCAACCCTGGGCCTGTACGTTGTCGCCCGCCTGGCTGCCCGTCACGGCATCGACATTCGGTTGGTGCGAGGGGTCCCTGGTATGACAGTGCGAGTCACCATCCCCAGAAACAAGCTCGAAGTTGCCACCCAGCCCCTCGACGATGGACCGGGCCACGCCGATCACGGAACTGGTCCGGGCGAGTCCCGTCACAGCACCAGTTTGCGGGACAACGGTGTGGTTGCGACCGCCGAGCGCCGACGCGTTCATCAACGGACTTCGTCCGCCCACGATCGTGACGGCAGCACCGAGCGAAACCCTTCAGCACCCCCGCTGCGGTCGGTCGGACGCGGTTACGCGGGCAATGAGACCGGGGCTTCGGCGCCTGGAAGCTCTCTGCCGGTGCAATTAGTGAGCAATGGCCTCAGCCTCGCCGGTCCCCCCCCAGCCCCGAGGGAGATCGCGGCGGCACCGCTGCCCACGCGTCCGGCGCCGGCCCCCGAGCCGCCCCGCCCGCAAACCAGCGCCGGACTGCCGACACGGATCCCCGGCACCTCGTTCAACGAGACCCCGGTGCACTCACCCACCTCTGTTCGCTCGGAAAGAAGCCCCGATGGCATCAAGGATGCCTTGAGCGCTTTTCAGGTCGGCCGCGGAATCGCCGATCCCGATCGCCCTCTGACAGACCCCCGCAACCCGAGCGCCGAGCACACCGATCCCAGGGACCCCGCCAACAGGGACCCCGCCAACAGGGAAAAGCCTGAAGACGGGGCGGGATCATGAGCGCCGGGACCGCCAATCTCAACTGGCTGATAACACGATTCGTCCTGGCGGTACCCGCCGTCCGGCGAGCTGTGGTGGTCTCCTCGGACGGGCTCGCACTAGCGGTCTCCGAGGACCTTGACCGCGAGTCGGCCGATCGGCTGGCAGCTGTCGCGTCGGGAATGATTGGGCTTGCGTACGGATCGGCTGGTCGGTTCGGGGCAGGGTCGGTCAGCAATGTGATCATCGAGATGACCAACGGGTGGCTCTTCGTGACCGGGATCCGTGATGGCTCGTTACTCTGCGTTCTCACCGAAAAGGCGGTCGATATCGGAACCGTCGCGTATCAGATGGCTCTCTTCTCCGAACGGGCCGGCGAGGTTCTCACCCCCGAAGTGCGCGAGGAGCTCAAGGCGGAGCTGGTCAGCACGGAGTGACGAGAATGGACGACAGGATTTCGGCCGGCCCCAATTCCGAAGGGCGATTGATCCGCCCGTACACCATGACCGGGGGACGAACCGGTGCCGATCAGCCCTATATCGCCCTCGAAGCTCTTGTCTGCGCCACGCCGACCGGCGTTCGCAACAAACACCAGTTTCGCTGGGAAGCCGCCCGGATAATCGACCTTTCCCGCAAAGAGACCGCGATCGTTGAGATCGCCGCTCGCCTGGACGTGCCCATCGGGGTCGTCCGGGTCGTAGTAGCCGACCTTGCCCACCGTGGAGCCGTGCAGATCAGCGAACCACCCAGCGACGTCCCGGCCAGCCTCGAGGGATACACATACACAACTCTTCTCCAGAAGGTGCTCGATGGAATCAAGAGCCTCTAGACCTCGCCTCACTCCCGTCAAGATCGTCGTCGCTGGTGGCTTCGGTGTGGGCAAGACCACATTCGTCGGGGCCATCTCCGAGATCGAGCCGCTCCGGAGCGAGGCGATCATGACCCAGGCCAGCGTCGGCGTCGACGAGTTGTTTGCCAACACGGGCAAGACCACCACGACTGTTGCCATGGACTTCGGTCGTATCAGCCTCAAGAACAACCTGGTCCTCTATCTCTTCGGCACTCCCGGTCAGGATCGCTTCCACTTCATGTGGAACGAACTGGCCAAGGGGGCAATCGGGGCGGTGGTTCTGGTCGACACCCGCCGGCTCGATTCATGCTTCGCAGCGGTCGACTTCTTCGAGAAGCGAGAGACTCCGTTCCTCGTCGCCGTCAACACATTCCACGGTGAGCGCCAGCACAGCGTTGCCGAAGTCAGGGAGGCCCTTGCTGTCTCGCCCGGCGTTCCAATGGTCTATTGCGACGCCAGGCGCCGCCTCGACGTCCAAGCGGTGCTTGTGCAGCTGGTCGAGCACGCGCTTGCGCGCGCTCTCGAGGAGGTCACGGCACCGTGAACCAGGGAGGCCAGACGGCGGAGGCGAGCAGTCGACCCGCCGTTCATCATCTTTCGCCCCCCAACCCGGAGGACGAAGTTCTCCGGTTGACCCGAGAACTCGCTGGGGTTCGCGCCAGACTCGAATCGGCTGAGTTCGCCCTCGCACACCTTGGTTCGGGTGACAAACCGCTGGAAGCCAGGCTTCAGGCGCTGGTGCAGGAAGCCATGGCCGACGCCCAGGCAGTGCGGAACGAGAGCCGAAAGCAGATCGAAACGCTGGTGGCCGAAGCCGAGCAACTCCGCGCCTTCGCCCGTCAAGGGGCCGAATCGAGTGCCAAGCAGGCTCGCGAAGAGGTCATGAAGAAGGCGGGCGAGATGCTGGAGAATGCCAACCGACTCCGGCTCGCCGCCGAGGAGACGGCTTCACAAGTCGTTCGGGCCGCTCAGGCAAAGTATGAAGAGGCCCAGGTCCGAGCAACCGACCTTCTGCGCTCGACCGAACTCGCCCATGCCGAAACGATGCGCAAGCGAGGCGAGATCGAGCAGCAGGTGGTGGCCGCCCGCGCCCAGGCCCAGGCTTTCCTGCGGTCGTCCCGGCTCGAAGCTGAGGCCCGGGCCCGAGAACTGACCGACCTCGCTCGCCAGCAACTCGCCGATGCCCAGCGTCAGGCGGAAACGATCGTCCGCAACGCCGAGCAGGAGGCTCGCCTTCGACTGCGGGGCACCAATGGTCCCCCTCCCCCCGGAGAGGGTCAGTTCCGCCGCGAGGAGGCCGCTCCGGGGCCCGGCCTCGCCCCGACCGAGGAAGGCCACGTCAACCGGGTCGATCGCGGCCGCAAGTTCGGCCGCCCCCAGACCTAGCTTTCCTTCCCGTTTTGG
>JANMST010000152.1:0-4808 GCA_031389635.1 Acidimicrobiia bacterium
CGTTCAGTGTTCTAACAGCAGGATAACGATCAACTGAAACCCGTCTGAGAGTCACCGCAGCGGTGTTGGGAGACCTTCAACCTGAGACCAGAGCAGGCGCCAAATTGCGCTTGACGTGGATCATTAATTCTCACTGGTGCCGAGCAGTAGGTGCGTTCGGCCGACCATTGCGAGACATTTGGGAGTTAGCGATTAGCGTCGCCCCGTGGACCTTGCCGCCAATCGATGGGCGCCTCGCCGAGATCCACCGCGGGATGAAGTGGATTTCGCTCCACAGATTGCGGTGGGAGGCGTCGGTTTGGGGCGTTGCGATTAAGTCGCCTCCTTGTTGCGCACCATTCGAGCATTGTCGCCAGGCGTGACGGACATTTACGAGAGCGCGGGCGGTCACTGATGCCTTTTGAGGCGTAGTCTCTTCAAATGCCGGGCTTCCAGAGGCGCAACCTCGATCAACCCGACGAGTTGACCACATTCGAATTCGGTGAGAGTCGGATCGTGCAGCTGTCTGAGCTGAGTTTTGGTCGAACCATACTGGAGCCGGGATGGCATTGGGCTGAGCACATTGGCCCCAGGGTGGGGACGCCCAGCTGCCAATTTCCTCATTTCATGCTGGTCGCCTCCGGTCGGATGCGAGTCGTCATGGACAACGGCGCGACCCACGACCTCGGGCCTGGTGATGTGGTCGATATCCCACCCGGTCACGACGGCTGGGTTGTGGGAGAGGAGCCCTTGGTCGCTTATGACATCGCTGGACCACGAGGTTGGGCCCAGCCGCCGGCAGTGGGCGAACGGGTTCTTACAACCCTGCTCTTCACGGACATCGTGGGTTCCACTCCCCTCGCCCAACGCCTGGGCGACGCTCGGTGGAAGGAGCTGCTGGACTCCTTCTACCATACGACTCGCCTTCAGCTCGACCGCTTCCGCGGACACATGATTGACACCACCGGGGATGGCGTTCTTGCTCAGTTCGACAGTCCAGCCCGCGCCATTCGATGCGCCACAGGTTTGGTCACTGCGATGGGTGGACTTGAGCTAAAAATCAGGGCGGGAATCCACACCGGGGAAGTCGAGGTCACCACCGACAAGGTCCGCGGCTTGAACGTGCACATTGCGGCGCGAGTGATGGCGCAGGCCGGGCCCGGCGAGATCCTCGTCTCGGGTACCAGCCGCCAGCTCGCGTCCGGGTCGGGTCTAGATTTCGCCGATCGCGGCGAGCACTCGTTGAAGGGCGTCGCTGAGCCATGGCGTCTCTACGCAGTGGTCCCGGAAGGCGGATGAGCAGTAGGACTTTCAGGGACGCTTGTCTTTTGGATTGCGCGACACAGCAGAATAATTCGCCGTTCAGTGTTGAGGTCGACGTCAATAACTACGGCGATTATTGGGTGTCCGTGCAGTGTTCGAACCGAAGGGCATTAAAAGTCCCCTGCTCTGCCGATTGAGCTACGGGCCCGGGATGGGTTGAAAACGCGGTTTGAAACCTCGAACGAATCGGTGGTCGCTGTGCGCGATCAGGGTAGATGGAGGGGAACCGGCCGGCAGAACCGATCGAGAGGGGCTAGAGGCGTGCCTAGACGTAGTCCGAGATGCGAGGATTGCCCGGCGCCTTCGTGGCTGTTAGGGGCCGGCTGGAGCGGCAGCCGTTCCTCGGCATGGTCCACTAGCCGGATGCGAACATCGCCTCAGCCTGGGCGTCGCGGAAGACCTGCCAGGCGAGCATGCTCACGGTCGTAGGAATGGCCGCGAAGGTGGCAGGCAGGCTATCCGTCCGCCATGTGTCGCACGGTTTCGACGATGTCTTCCCCGTCCTGTTCGACTTGTTCCATGTAGAGACGTCCGGAGACGATTAGGCCTTCCTCGATTTCGAAGATGGTCACCCCTCGAATACTTAAGGGTGAGTCGCCCGATCTCGTTCCAGTCCAGTGCCACTCCGACCACACCGTGTTTCCATCGGTGGCACCGCGGAGCAACTCAGCGTGAAAGTCGGGTATGCCCTGGAAGATGGCCGTCCAGTTCTTCTCGACCTGGTCTTGACCATCGAAGCCCCTATTCGGATGGACAGGTTGGGCGCTCCGGTACGCCGGATCGATGCAGGCAAGGAATTCCTTCAAATCGTGCTCGTTCATCGCGTTGCGCAGGCGCTCGATGGCGCCTTCCGGAGTCGATGTATCAGCCGTCACCGGTCGGATTATCGCGGCAGGCTCTCAAGTTGCGGGCCCGTTTCCGCTGGGACCCGAAGAGGTAAGGGCCATCCGGTGCGGCCCGCTGGTCGGCTACCTTTGGTGTGTGCAGACCACAACATGACGGTCGTCAACACGCGCACTGAGACACTGCACGGCCACGATCTGTGGCTGGTGGACAGCGGGGACGGTCCGGCGGTGCTGTTCATCCATGGGCTGTTGGGTTCCCATCGGAACTGGATGCACCTCGTCGACAAGCTCGACCACCGTCACCGGGTGCTGGCCCCCGACCTTTTCGGGCACGGTGCATCCGCCAAGCCGATGGGCGACTACTCCCTCGGCGCCCACGCCGCCACCCTGCGCAACCTGCTCGACCGTCTGGGGGTGGACCGGGTGACGCTGGTCGGGCACTCGCTGGGCGGCGGCATCGCTATGCAGTTCTGTTACCTGTTCCCGGAGCGGGTTGACCGCCTCGCCCTGGTGGCGAGTGGAGGGCTGGGACGGTCGGTGAGCCCGCTCCTGCGGTCGGCGGCACTGCCCGGCGCCGAGCTCGTCCTGCCTCTGATCGCCTCTGCCTGGGTCCAGGAGCAGGGCAAGGCGCTGGGCCGGGCCCTAGCCAAGGTGGGATGGCGGGCCAGTTCGGACATCGCCGAGGCCTGGCAAGGCTTCGTGTCGCTCGCCGACGCCGAGAGCCGGCGTGCCTTCCTCGCTACCGTCCGCTCGGTTATCGACCCGGGGGGACAGACCGTCACCGCCCACGATCACCTGCCTCTGGCGGTCGAGATACCGACATTGATCGTCTGGGGCACCCGTGACCGGATGATCCCGGCGTGGCACGCAGCCACGGCTCAACAGTCGTTTCCGGGTAGCCGGGTGGAGTTGTTCGAGGGCGCTGGCCATTTCCCCCATCTGGATGAGCCGGAGCGCTTCGCCGATCTGTTGAACGGCTTCATCGGCGACTGAGCCGGTAGGTGGGTCACGTGCCGCCGAGCCTGGTTGCTCGTGCTTCTCCTGAACGGCTCCGAAGAGAATCATGGACTACTCCACCGGAGCTTCAGCATGTCGGTGGGTCAGAATCGATACTGAGTGGACCTCCGGCTGCGGCGCCGAGATCCGAATCGTCGTGGCCAAGTTCGACGCGAAGCACAAACCACCAGCCAGAGTTTGCAATTGTGGCTGTGACTTCGTTTGCGGTTGTGAGGGAGTGAGGCCTCGGTTACGGTCGGTCGACCACATCGTCGACCTTCCGGGACAACACTTCGGCTGGGGGCCCTCCGCTGCGACGCCCCACCCTCTCGCGCGATCGACGCCGGATGGACACGTGTTAGTGAGCACCGTGGCTATTGCCTATCCGTTCAGTGTTGCTGCCACAGGGCATTTAAAAGCGCTCTGCTGACACCTGCTTTGCGGATTGAGCTACAGGCCCCGAGATCGGTTGGAAACGCGGTCGGAACTCGGCGAAGTCCTGTTTGTTCCCGCGAGTCCGTGACAGGTTAGGAGAGCGGAAGGGTTCTAGACGGGCGTCGTCTGGTGCCGTCGGTCGGAAGGCGGGTCTCAACGCGGCCTGTCCGTCTTTCGCCTATAGGGGCGGGGATGAGGTCACAGCCTAACGGGGGCGTGGATCCGCATCCCCGAGGATTGGTCGCATTGCGAGCTATCGTCGGTCGGTGAGTAAGCCAACTCCCACCACGTACGCCCTGCTCGGGCATCTCGCGGCCCGGTCGTGGACCGGTTACGAGCTGACACATCAGCTCCGGCGCAGCTTGCGATTCGTTTGGCCATCTTCGGAGGGCCACCTGTACCGCGAGCAGAAGCGGTTGATCGATTTGGGTTGGGCGACCGTGGAGCAGGAGCCGACCGGGAAGCGGCAACGCAATCGATACTCGATCACTCCCGCCGGGAGAGATGCGATGCGCGAGTGGCTGCGGACCGAACCGAGTGAACCACGCCTCGAGATCGAGGGGGTGGTGCGGATGTTCTACGGGGATCTGGGCAGCGTCGAAGACATGGTCCGCTCGATGGAGACTACGGCAAGGGTGGCCCGATCCATGCGGGCAGAACTGCTCGGGTATGTGGACGAGTACCTCGAGGATGGCGGTCCGCTGTGGATGCTCGAGCACAGCCTCGATCGTGGCGACGGTGAGCTTGAGTTTCACGGTCGGCCCCAATTCCCGGAACGGCTCCCCGTCGTCTCTCTGGTCATCGACTTCACCACTGCTCTCCTGGCTGAGATGGAGAGATTTCTTACGGAGGCAGCGGACGAGGTCAGCGCCTGGCCATCAACTACAGATTCGGCCACCGTGCCCGCGACCAGAGAACGCCTCGAAGCGATACGAGATCGCCAAAGGGCCGGCAGACCCGTCTCTGGCACATCGCCACGGTCTTTCCGACAAGGCGTGATCGACTCTTGACATTTACTCGCATTGCGAGTATAAAGTACTTGCAATGCGAGTAATGAGGGACTTTCCGAGTCTGGCATCGGATATCAGCACGCCCTAGGTGCGACGCGAGGACCGAGGGGCGGGCAAATGAATTCCTACTACGCCGAGTTCCACGCTCGTGATCAGATTCGCACCTGGCATAGAGAAGCACAGGAGGCGCGGCGGCTTCGCCCGATGCCGGAAATGGATT
>JANMST010000181.1:0-8733 GCA_031389635.1 Acidimicrobiia bacterium
GGATCGCCGAATACCCGATCGCCATCGTTGCAACTCTGGCCCTTTTGACCGGGCCTAATCGGAACTGGCCCCTTCCCCTCCGTGTTGGCTTGGCTCTCGTCTTTGCTGTCTCTTTGGGACTGGTGTTCACCACCGCGGAAGCAGCACTGGCTGTGCTGCTCCTCGGTTTGGCGGGCGTGTGCGCCTACGGCCTCTTCCCGCGATCGGCCTGGCTGGCGCTGCCACTCGTCGCCGTCTTCGCGGTAGGAAGTCACCACATCGGCGGCGAGCTGCTCGCTCAGGAGCGGACCTTCTTTGGGGTGTATCGCGTCTTCGTCAACGACGCCGGCGACCACGTCATGGTCTCGGGCACGACGCTCCATGGAGTGCAGCCGTTCTCTCCCGCGCCTGCGATGACCCCCCTCGACTATTACCACGCCAACGGTCCCTTCGGGCAGCTGATGGTCGAGGTCGGGTCGTCAACCGATGAAATAGGGATAATCGGTCTTGGAGCCGGTGCTCTCTCGTCGTATCTCGATTCGAGCCAGACCGTCACGTTTTACGAGATCGACCCGGTTGTGGTCCGCCTTGCCGAGGATCGTTCCCTGTTCACCTTCACGACCGATACCGAAGGCACGATCGTCCATGTCGTCGGTGACGGACGCCTGACCCTGGAACAGCCGCACAGGCCCTTCGGCCTGCTCATCGTGGACGCGTTTAGCTCCGACGCCATTCCGACTCACCTCCTGACGTTGGAAGCCCTGCAGGCATATTTGCGGGCCATCACCCCCGATGGAGTCATCGCCTTCCACATCTCGAACCGTCATCTCGATCTGGAGCCGGTGATAGGAAGGCTTGCATCCGAGTTGGGCTTGAGCGCACTGGTCACGCACTCTCAACCTGCCTCCAGCGAGGAACAAGCGGTGAGCTTGATCGTCCTGGCTCGCTCGATCGAAGATCTCGTGCCCCTCGCCGACGACCCGATGTGGGTGACGCCAAGAGTGGGACCCAATGTCTGGACCGACAACTTCAGCGACCTTCTGAGCGTCATTCGCCTCGGCTGAGTAGGGGGGGCCCCGGCGACTCCTACAATTCGGCTCACGCCGGAGTGTCGAAATTGGCAGCCGAGATGGACTCAAAATCCATTGCGGGAAACCGCGTGCGGGTTCGAGTCCCGCCTCCGGCACAAGGCGTGCGTTGGAAGTTCTAGATCGCGAAAATCAACGCTGGTGGCGTCACTAGTTGGCAACGGGTCGGCCGGTGTCCGACTGACTAGATCCGGCAGGTTCTTTGTGACTGGTAGCACTACATGTATCGTGGATGGTGCAACGGCCACTCGAGCCCACATCCTTTGCCGCATCCCCCCACTCCCCCACTCCCTGGCTCAGGATGAAAGGGCGCTGACGGTGGCCGTTGCAACTCTTCTTTAGGGGAAGTCGGCAGACGGAAGGCGGAAGCCGGAAACTGAAGCGACTCGGGTTAGTGGAGGGCGGCGGCGAAGGCAGCTACTGCTTCGGCGAGCGATCGGGCCGCCGACTCGGGCGAGTCCGCCTCCAGCACTCGCCTAACCATCGCGCTTCCAACGATCACACCATCGGCTAGATCCCTCACGGCTCGAGCTTGCTCCGGCGTCGAGATTCCAACACCGAACACCAGCGGTGCTTTGGTGCGGTCACGGACCCGCTCCGACAACGCCCGAGCATGAGAGCTCGCGGAGGAACGCTCACCGGTGACTCCCATTTCGGCTACTCCGTAAATGAAGACCGGGTCGGCCGCAGCGACAGCCTCAATGCGCTGGTCGTCCGACGTTGGTGAAACGAATTGCACCACCCCGAGGCCGCGAGCCGCGGCCGCCGCCCTCAAAGGTCCACACTCTTCGAGTGGCAGGTCGGGGACGATGATCCCGGCCGCCCCGGCCCCTACGAGTTGGTCAACGAAGGCTTCCCACCCGACCTGCATGACCGGGTTGGCGTAAGTCATGGCCAGGACCGGCTTGTCGGTGCGGGTGGCGACTTGCTCGATGATTTCCAGCGCGACCCGTGTGGTCGTCCCGGCCGCCAACGCTGCTTCGCTGGCCTGCATGATCACGGGGCCGTCCATGAGCGGGTCGGAATACGGGATTCCAACCTCGAAGGCATCGGCCCCGGCCTCGGACATCGCCACGAAGAGATCAACCGAGTGAGCCGGGGATGGGATCCCGGCGGTCATGAAGGGCAGAAGGGCCGCACCGTCGCGGTCGGCCAGGGCTGCTCTGATCCGTTGATGTCCGTTCATTCGGCCGGTCTATGGCTGGCGATGGTGTGGAGATCCTTGTCGCCTCGCCCGCTCAGATTGATCAGAACGGTTTTGCCGGCGAGTCGGGTGGCGTTGCGAACCACCCAGGCCAGGGCGTGGGCCGATTCCAGGGCCGGGATGATTCCTTCCTTGCGGGCGAGGAGGTCGACGGCTGCCAGGGCCTCTTCATCGGTAGCGGTCTCGTAGACCGCCAGGCCGGAGTCGGCGAAGTAGGCATGCTCGGGGCCGACGCCCGGATAGTCGAGGCCTGCCGAGATCGAGTGCGCTTCTTGCACCTGACCGTCGGCGTCCTGGAGGAGGTAGGTCCTGGTCCCATGGAGAACCCCCGGACGCCCGGCCGTGATAGAGGCACCGTGCCGACCCGAGTCGAGTCCGTGGCCACCGGCTTCGACACCGACAAGTTCGACGCCAGTCTCGGCGAACGGGTAGAAGATTCCCATCGAGTTGGACCCACCCCCAACACAGGCAACTATCACATCCGGCAACTCGGTCCCCAGTTGAACCAGGCACTCGTCGCCGATGACCCGTTGGAATTCGCGCACCATCCACGGGAACGGATGGGGGCCGACGACGGACCCGATGATGTAGTGGGTGCGGTCAACGGTTTGCACCCAGTCGCGCATCGCCTCGCTTACCGCGTCCTTGAGGGTGCCGGCTCCGGAGGTGACGGGAACGACTTCGGTCCCGAGAAGCTTCATGCGCTGAACGTTGAGTGCCTGCCGTTCCATATCGACCACACCCATGAACACTGAGCATTCCAGACCGAGCGCTGCTGCGGCGGTGGCGGCAGCGACTCCGTGCTGGCCGGCCCCGGTCTCGGCAATCACTCTGGGCTTGCCCATCCGGCGGGCCAGGAGAGCCTGACCCATGGCGTTGTTGATCTTGTGGGCGCCGGTATGGGCCAGGTCTTCTCGCTTCAGGAGGATGCGGACCCCCAGGTCGGCCGACAGCCGGCCTGCGGTTTGCAACGGCGTCGGGCGACCGACGAAGTCGGCCAGCCACCGTTCGAACTCGGCGCGGAAGACGGGATCGCTCCAGGCCGACTCGAACTCCTTCTCCAATTCGGAGAGAGCCGGCATCAAGGTTTCGGGAGCAAAGCGCCCGCCATAGTCACCAAAGCGACCGGCCTCGTCCGGCCGGGCGAGGGGTCTGGGGATCACGCCTGCTTCGCCTCCCGGACAAATCGCGCCACGAGATCGGGATCCTTGATACCGGGTCGCGATTCGAGACGGCTGGAGGCGTCGACCCCCCAGGGCCGGGTGAGACGGATTGCCTCTCCCACGTTGTCAGGGCCGAGGCCCCCGGCCAGAACGAACCGGCGATCGGTGGCTGGCAGGAGGCGATGATCAAAGGTTTGGCCGGTCCCGCCGAGCTCGAGGCTCGAGCGATTGTCGAACAGAGGCACATGAGCTTCCGGGATCGCCGACACGTCGAAGTCCAGGTCGATCGGGCGGAGGACGAACAGCCCGACCTCGGCCGCCCTGTCGGCTGCCTCCGAGGCGTGAGCGCCATAGGGCTGGACGGCATCGACGCCGACGGCCAGGACCGCGGCGATGAGATCCTCAGGTGCGAGGTCCTTGGTCAAAAGGACCGCCTGGGTGGTGACCGTGGCGGCCAATTCGGCGGCTAGGTCAACGGTGATGGCCCGCGGTGACTCGGGCACGAGGACCAATCCGATGGCATCGACGCCGGCTGCCTCGGCGGCGGCGATGTCCTCGACTCGGGTCATCCCACAGACTTTGACCCAGGTCATTTGGCTTTGACCCAGGTCATGTGGCTTTTACCCAGGTCATGTGGCCAGCTCCCTGATGAGCGACGCAGGATCGGAGCTGCGGACCAACGCTTCGCCGACCAGAACGGCGTCGTAGCCCGCGGCCTTCATGCGCATGGCCTCGACCCGGGAATGGATTCCCGACTCGGCGACAGTCACCGCTGCATCGGATAGGAAGGGGGCGATGTCTTCGGCGGTTGCGAGATCGACCTCGAAGGACGCTAGGTCGCGGTTGTTGACGCCGACGATACGGGCACCGAGATCGACGGAGAGTTTGGCTTCGTCGATCGTGTGAACCTCCACTAGGGCGCCAAGGCCGGCCCGGCCGGCGTCGTCGAGCAGAGCCGCCAACTCGTTGTGGGTTAGAGCGGCGGCGATCAGCAGAACGGCCGACGCTCCCATCGCCCGCGCCTCCCAGATCTGGATGGACTCGATGACGAAGTCCTTGCGGAGGATCGGGAGGCCGGTGGTCTCGCGGGCGGCAACCAGATCCTCGGGGTGACCGGCGAAGAACACCGGCTCGGTCAGGACCGACAAGGCGGCAGCCCCGCCGGCGGCATAACGCCGGGCTTGCTCGATGACGTTGAGGTCCATTGCGAGGTCACCTTTGGAGGGCGACCGCCGCTTGATCTCGGCGATCACCGCCAGGCCGGGTCGGGTCAGCGCCTCTTCGAACGAGGGCGGCGATGCCGCGGCCTCAGCTTTCTCCATTACCGCCACCCGACGGGTCCGAAGATCGGCGACCCGTTCCCGGGTGGCTTCGAGAATCCTGTCGAGCATGGCGGAATGGTAGGTCCGCCCGACGATCGATCTACCGGTTCGTGGTTTGAGGTTTGAGGTTCGAGGCTGCAACCACGACTGCTTCCCAAGGGCCTAGGTGGCCGTCGAAGGAGGTTCCTTCCCGATGGTGATCGGTTCCCAGAGCCACCGGACCATCCAATAAGTGATCCACCGGTCCGTCGGAGAGGTTGGCCGCAACCACGAAGGAGTCAGCACCCGGGTGCGATCGTCGGTAGGCGACAACCTGGCGGGCGGATGGGAGAACCTCCACGGCGCCACTGTGAAGCGCGGGATTGGCTCGGCGCAACTGCAGCAATCGACGGTAGAGAGCAAGTCGTGAACCCGGGTCCTTCGACTGGGTCTCGACGTTGTGAACCGCCCGATCGGGGTGCACGGGCAGCCAGGTCGACTTGGTGTCGGGTGACGAGAATCCGGCATGGGCGGCAGTCGACCATTGCATCGGGGTGCGGCACCCGTCGCGTCCCTGCCCCGGGACCCGGCGCCCGTACGGGTCCTGCTGTAACTCGGCCGGGATGTCGGTTTCCACCATCCCGATCTCATCGCCGTAGTAAATGGTCGGAGTTCCCCGTAGCGTCAGCAAGAGGACGGCCATCGCCCCGGACTCGTCCCGGCCGAGCCGTGTGGCGATTCTCCGCTCGTCATGGTTGCCCAGCACCCAGTTGGGCCAGGCCCCCTGGGGCAGGACTCCTTCCATCCCGATGATGATCTCGCGCAGCCGGTCGGCGTCGACGCCCGCTGTCAGCGGTGCGAAGTTGAACGGCATATGGAGGCCGTGGCCGCCTCCGAAGTACGAAGCCCATCGCTCCCAATCCCATTCGTGGATCTCTGCAATAGAGAAACGTTCCGGGTATTCGTCGAGGACGGACCGGAATTTCCGAAACAGAAGGTGGATGTCGGGGTCGGCGGAGTCGTAGAGGTGGTCGGTGGCGGCCCACTCAGGACTGAACTTGTAGGAATTCGGATCGATAGAAGCCGCCGGAGGGTTGTCGCGCAGCAGGGGATCCTTCATGCACCGCTGGGCCACGTCGATCCGAAAGCCGTCAACCCCGCGATCCATCCAGAAGCGGAGGACGTCGAGCATCTCCCGTTCGAGTTCAGGATTGCGCCAGTTGAGGTCGGGCTGGGAGGTGAGGAAGGAGTGGAGGTAGTACTGGCCGGTCCTGTCGTCTTTTTCCCAGGCCGGCCCCCCGAACACCGACACCCAGTTGTTGGGGGCCGATCCGTCGGGCTTGGGATCGCGCCACACGTACCAATCCCGCTTGGGGTTGTCAGCCGACGAGGCCGACTCGATGAACCAGGGATGGGCTGAGCTGCTGTGGTTAGGAACGAAGTCGACCACCACCCTCAGATCGCGCCGATGCGCCTCCGTAACCAGTTGGTCGAAGTCGGCCAACGTGCCGTACATGGAGTCGACGTCCACATAGTCGGCGACGTCATAGCCGAAGTCCTCCTGAGGCGACGGATAGTGCGGAGACAGCCATATCGCGTCCACTCCGAGATCGGCGAGGTAGTCGAGGCGGGACGTGATCCCGGGGAGGTCCCCCACCCCGTCGCCGTTGCTGTCCTGAAAACTCCGCGGATAAATCTGATAGATGACCCCGCGCTGCCACCAAAGAGGTTCTGCCATACGCGAACCTAAGGTTATAGGCTGCGGAAAGCGCGGCCTATCGCGTACCGGTCTTCCGCGAATCTGTTCGTTATAGGCCGCGGAAAGCGCGGCCTATAACCTTAGGTTCGCGGTTTTCTAGTCCTCCACCACGCCGGCGACGGCACCGATGGTCACGTGGGCGCCTGGTTCGATGGAGCGGTGGAGCAACCCGAGGCCGACGTGGGCGGCCCGCCCGACCGAGAACCCTGCCGTGGTGATCTTGCCGACCACCTCGGAGCCCGACTGGACCTCGGCTGCCACGTCCACAAGACCTTCGAGGCCTACCCGCCTCAGCAGGTGGTTGGCCTTTCCGCCCCGGCTGTCCATCCGGGCCACAAGTTCCTGCCCCAGATAGCAACCCTTCTGAAAGGACACCGACTGGTCGACGAGCCCGGTCTCGTGAGGGATGTTCGATTCGTCGACGTCGCGATCCATGACCGGCTCGCGGGCCTCGACCCGCATCGTCTCCCACTCCTCCCTCGACATGAAAGGCGCCTCGACCGGGCCATCGACGAATCCGCGCTCGACGTCTCCCATTGGCGCGGCAACTGCTCCTTCCGGCAAGGTTCCGACGACCGTCGTAAGCGGGACGGGACGATGGATGGTGATCTTCACCCGAATCTTGTAGTGGGTGAGATCGTCGGCAACCCGGTCCCCTACCCCTGCGTCGGTCACCAGGCCGATCCGCTCGGCGGTGCCGAACACCCAGAGAAGGGCCCGCAGTTTTCCCTTGGGGCCCAACAAGAAGGAGCGCACCGCCCTATCGGGCTGCATCTGGTCGAGGTCCTGACTCAGGAGATCGTTGAGGAATCTCCGGGCGTCGGGACCCTCCACCACGACGAGTTCGTGGGTCCCCTCGATCTTGCGGGTATCAGACATGGGCGGCCATCGCCACCGCTTGCAGAGCCGCGGCGGCCTTGTTCATGGTTTCCTGAAATTCGACCGCCGGCTCGGAGTCGGCCACGATTCCCGCCCCCGCTTGAACCCATGCCTGGTGATCTGCCATCACGACGGTGCGGAGACAGATGGCGGTGTCGACGTTCCCGGAGAAGTCGATGTACCCGACTGCCCCGGCGTACGGCCCCCGGGCGACCGGCTCGAGCTCGTCGATGATCTTCATCGCCGCCACCTTGGGCGCCCCCGACACGGTTCCATGAGGGAAGGTGGCCCGAAGAACGTCGACGGGTCCGACCCCGGACCGGAGCTTGCCGGAGACACCGGAGACGATGTGCATCACATGGGAGTAACGCTCGATGACCATCAAATCATCCACATGGACCGTCCCAAACTCGCAGACCCGGCCGAGGTCGTTGCGGGCCAGGTCGATCAGCATGACGTGCTCGGCTCGTTCCTTGGGGTCGGCCAGGAGTTCCTCTTCCAGCCGGCGATCGGCTTCCTCCGATGCTCCCCGCGGACGGGTTCCGGCAATCGGGCGCGAGAACGCCATCCCATCTCGAACCCTGGTCATCAACTCCGGCGATGACCCGACCACCGCCACCTCCGGATGCCGCAGGAAAAACAGATAGGGCGATGGATTCACAACCCGCAGGGCGCGGTACACCGCGAACGGATCGACATCGGTGCGAGCGGTCAGGCGCTGCGAGACAACCACCTGAAAAGCGTCCCCGTACAAAATCCTCTTCTTTGCCTCCCTGACCGCGGCCTCGAACTCGGGTTGGCTCATGGTCGAAACGACCTCCGGAAGCTCGGGCCTTTCGACCGAGGCGGCCCGATAGGAATGGGCGGTGCCGAGCCTGACGGCATCACGACCCAGTTGCACAACTGCCTCGTCGTACTGAGCGGCGGGGTCGTCACCGATCAGCACGTTGCGCACCAAAGTGACCGTTTGGGCGAAACGATCGAAGGCGGCCAGAGCGCCTACCGCTTGCCACACCATCTCGGGTAGGTGGAGATCGTCGACCGGCTTCGCCTCCAACCGCTCGATGTAGCGCACGCAGTCGTAGCCGAGGTATCCGACCAGGCCAGAGTGCAGCGGCGGCAGTCCGGGAAGGTCAGGGGTGCTGTGCATCGCGATCACGCTCTCGAGAACCGCCAGTGGATCGCCTCCCGGCATCGGAACCTCCGACTCGACCTTGCCATCGCGGCCAACCAGGGTGAACAACGGATCCCAGCCGAGGAACGACCACTGCGCCCAGCGCTCTCCTCCTTCCACAGACTCGAGGAGGAACCCGGGGGCGTCACCGACCAACTTCTCAAAGGCCGACACGGCCGTGTCGCG
>JANMST010000186.1:0-4256 GCA_031389635.1 Acidimicrobiia bacterium
CGAAGGCCTTGAGGTGCGGTGCCAACTCGGAGAGCAGCACCTCCTCGGCATGGTCAAGGTCGGCCGGATCGGTGGTGTTCCAGTCGATCCCATCTCGCCAGAACACGATGCCAGTGACATCACCGGGAGCACCGAGCACAGAGACCAGCCCGCTCACTTCCGGCTGGGCGGCCACGGTCAGAAAGTCACCCCACGTCACCAGAGGCTCGGTGATGACGCTGGAGTCGTAGACCCAGCCGGTCGAACCCCAGTCCTTCACCACCGAGTAGAGGCCGGCGACCCCGTCTGCGTTTTGCAAGGCGGCGATGGCTGGATCGACGTTGGCGATGTTGGGAAGGCGAGCCATGTCGAGCTCGATGAGCAGATCTTTGGCCACCATCAGTTTCACGAAGCCCGACGTCGGCACCACGATGTCGTATCCGGCCGACGCTCCCGCCAGCTCCAGCTTGGCGATCGCCGCCTCGTTGCTTTCGTAGATGTCGACGATCACATTCACGCCGTTGGCGGTGGCGAAGGCGTCTGTGTTCTCCGGGTTCTGATACTCGGCCCAGGTGTAGATGGAGAGGTCGCCTCCGATCTGGGCAGCGGTGGTGCCCGCCCCCGTCGTCTCCGGCGATCCGGTTCCACCACCACAGGCGGCAAGGAACACCCCTCCCGCGGCGGCACCGCCCAGGCGGATGAACCCCCGCCGGGTCAGCTGGTAACGCAGATGGTTGGCGGTTGCCCTCGGGACCAGCAAACGAATCGTCTGTACTTCCTTCGTCATGTTTCCTTCTCCTCCGATGAGGCCGGGATGGCCATTTCGTTCATGTTTGCGAGCACCAGGTTGGACTGGTCGTTTCCGAAAATCTGGGCCTGCTCGGCGGTCCACGAGCACCACACCTCCTGGCCGACTTCGAGCTTTTCCGCCTGCTGCCGCTGGCGTCGACTGAGGATCTCCTTGCCGCCACCGGTGCGGACGACGTGCTGGATGGCATCGCCGAGATGGGCGATGCCGGCGAGGCGCCCACGGACGAAGTTGTGGTCGACGGCGGGATCGAAGGCCGTTACCTCGATCGACTCGGGGCGGACGGTAGCCAAACCCGGTCGGCCATCGTTGGCGTCGGCGGTCCGCCGCAGCCCCTGAATCCTCCATTCATCGGCGGTCAAACCGAAGCCGCCGCTGTCGATCTGGCCGGGAAAGAAGTTCTGCTGGCCGATGAAGCCGGCCACGAAGGCGGAGGCGGGTCGGTCATAGATCTCATCGGGTTCGTCTAGCTGTTCGATGTGGCCATCGAGCATCACGGCGATGCGATCGGACATCGAGAGGGCTTCTTCCTGGTCGTGGGTCACGTATATAAAGGTGATCCCGAGCTGGGTCTGGAGGAGCTTGAGCTCGATCTGCATCTCCTGGCGCAGCTTGCGATCGAGGGCGCCGAGCGGCTCGTCGAGCAGAAGCAGAGAAGGCTGGTTGACCAGGGCGCGGGCCAGGGCGACCCGTTGCTGCTGACCTCCCGAGAGCTCACGTGGCTTCCGCCGGGCGTAGCGGGTCATCTGCACCAGGTCGAGGATGTAGCCGACCCGGTTGGAAGTGGCTTTCTTGTCGAGACCCTTCTGCCGGAGCCCGTAAGCGACATTCTCGGCCACCGTCATGTGCGGAAAGAGGGCGTAATTCTGGAAGACGGTGTTGACGTCCCGGCGGTAGGGCGGGACCCCGCGGACGTCCTGGCCGGAGATGCGGATCTCCCCTTCGTCGGGCTCCTCGAAGCCGGCCAGCATCCGGAGGGTGGTGGTCTTGCCGCAACCGGAAGGCCCGAGAAGGGAGAGGAACTCGCCGACCCGGACGTCGAGGTCGATCCCGTCAACGGCGACGACCGAGCCGAAACGCTTGGTGACATCCACCAACTCGACCGAACCGACCTCTGCCATTGTCTCCCTGGGCTTGCCGTCGGCGACGTTAGCCAAGGTTGACGTGGGCCCGAGGTCCTCCGGTGTCAAGCCCGACCGCGAGCGAGATCATCGGCCAATCTTTGTCGGCGCAACCCCGAGCCAGTTCATTCGACTTGGCTGTGTCGAGCTATTCGACATAGAGCTTTCCCCGGCGCTTGCTGAGCTTGCCTCGCCCGAGCGGGATGACCCGAGTGAGGACCTTGTAGGCGATGCCGAGGCCGGGGATCCGGGCAAAAATGCCTTGGGGACCGCGCTCCATGTGGCCGGTCTTCACGTCGTACTTGGAAGCATGCCACGGACAGACGAGACAGCCATCGCTATCGATGCTGCCGCCGGCCAGATCGGCGTAAAGATGCCGACACCGGCGGGTCACGGCGAACAATTCCCCTTGAGAGTTGCCGACTGCATATCGGCCTGCGCCCATCACCGTCCCGGGTGTGAGGTCGGAGATCGGCCCCACTTCCACCTCGGCCGCCAATCCGCCACCTCCTCCAAACGCCTCGTGCCGAGGCTAATGCGGCGAGCCTCGACGTGGGGCGCCATCGATCCCTTTGTCCGGGGGGCGGTCGCCGAAGCAACGCCCCCGAATCATTAGCGACTATCCAGCCGGGGGGTTCTTGCCACCGGTGGCAACCCAGCTCACGCAGTCGCCCTGATTCTTGAAGACACCGAAGGCCTGCCAGCCACCCTTCTTGCATTCGTCCTTGCTGGTGGGCATGGTTCCCGGGACTGGTGTGGGGTCGTCATTGTCGGCGATGGTGACCGTGTCGGAGTTGGACGACCCGATCGTGTATCCGGCGCCGGGAGCCAGGGTAAGGATCACCGTCTCGTTGGCTTCGTCGACCGCATCATCGACCGGGGTCACGACCACAGTTGCGGAGGCCGCCCCCGCCGCTATCACCACCGATCCCGACAACGATGCATAGTCGGCGCCGTTGGCGGCCGATCCGCTGACGAGGTAGTTGACGGTTAGCGCGGTGGTGAGGTCACCGCTTCTGGTGACGGTGAACGTTCCAGTCTCGGAGCCCGCCTCGGCCGCCGAGTCATCGGTGGCGGTGATGCCGACGACAGGGGCGTCGTTGTCGGAGATGGTCACCGTGGCTGCCGACGGCGATCCGACGAGATAGAGAGAGTTGAGGGCGATCGTCAGGCGCACCGTCTCGGGCGGCTCGGAGACGGCGTCATCGATCGGCGTCACCGTGACCGCCACGGAAGTTTGCCCGGCCGGGATCACAACCGTGGTCGCCAGCACCGAGTAGTCGCTCCCGTTGACGGCGGTCCCCGTCAGGGTGTAGCCGACGGTCAGCGCATTGGTGGTCGCGCCGGTTCTCGACAAGGTGAAGCTTCCAGAATCGGGACCTGACTCGGAAGCTGCGGTATCTGCAGCCACCACACTCACCGCAACCTTGTCGTTGTCGTCGATGGTGACGGTGGCAGCCGACGGCGACCCGACGCTGTACCCGGTACTGCTCGTCACTGTGAGGATCACGTTCTCGTTGCCTTCCGGGGTGGCGTCGTTCAACGGCGACACGGTGACGGTGGCAGCGGCTTTGTTAACCGGGATTACGACCATGCTCGATAACAGCGTGTAATCGCTTCCGTTTCCGGCCGTACCGCTGAGGGAATAGTTGACGGTCAGAGCGCCGGTGGTGCCGCCGGTGCGGCTGATCCTAAACGTGCCGGTGTTGGCGCCTCCTTCGGCGGCGGCGTTGTCGCTCGCCACGACGGTCACAACCGGAGTAGTCACCTGAAATACCGCCCCGCCAGAGCGGGAAAGCGCCGCCGGGGCCAGGATGAACAGAGAGAGAAAGACGGTTCCGGCGATGATCGCCTTCTTGGTTCTCCAGAACCGGGACAGTTGGCGTAACACTCGGGGACCCCCTTAAGTTGGCCGGGGACCGATGTCCGAGGCTTTCTGTGATGGATGTGGCTATTCACGATTACAAGTCGCTTTCGTCCTCGAGTTGTTACAGGCATCGGAAACTCACTTCACCGGAGCGGCGCAGCTGGTTTCGCACTCAGGGTCGCTGCCGGCCGAGAAACCGATCGATCGCATCCAGGAGGGGTCGCCCAGAGGACAGGCTGGGGTCGTTGTGATCGGCATCCTCGATTAGCGCCCACTGGGCATCGGCTGACGCCGCCTCGAACACCGCCCGACTGAGGTGGGTCGGGACGATCGAGTCAGCCGAACCGGCAACCACCAGGATGGGTATCTTGATCAGGCTGATCGACTGCACTGTGTCGTAGCGGTCGCGGAGGAGAAGCGGGGTAGGGAGGTATGGGTAGTGAACCGCCGCTACCGCTGCCAGCGACGGGAAGGGCGATCT
>JANMST010000202.1:0-5843 GCA_031389635.1 Acidimicrobiia bacterium
AGCTCGAGCTGGTGCTCGCCGAGGGGATTCCAACGATTCAGGCTCGGGGTGTAGAGCTGAGCCAGGTCGTCACGAATCTGATCGACAACGCTCTCGACGCGGCGGCTTCCCACGTCACGGTCAAGACGACCGCGGCGTCACACGAGGTCGTGATGGAGGTCTTCGACGATGGGGGCGGGATCCCGGCCGAACAGATCACACGCATCTGGGAGCCCTTCTACACCACCAAACCCCTCGGGGTCGGCACCGGAATCGGGCTCGCTATCACCAGGAAGATCATTGCCGATCACGGTGGGCGAATCGACGTGGAGTCGAAGCCGGGGCTCACCGCCTTTGCGGTGCACTTGCCGACCGACACTGCCTTCGGCGACCCTGGCCTTACCGACCCGGGCGATCCTGTTCGGTAGCCTCGCGACAACGATGGTCAGTCTTCCAACCGGGACGGTCACGTTTCTCTTCACCGACATCGAAGGCTCGACCCGGCTCTTGCAGGAGGTCGGGGACGGCTACCCGCACATTCTGGAAGGGCATTCGAGGATCCTCAGAGCGGCGATCGCCGCCCATTCCGGGATTGTCGTATCCACCGAAGGCGACTCTTTCTTCGCCGTCTTCACATCGGCCGAGGATGCCATCGCCTCGGCAGTCGATTTCCAGCTTGGACTCGAATCTCACGATTGGGTCAGCGGAGCTCAGATCCGGGTCAGGGCGGGCATCCATACGGGCGAGGGCGCCATCGGTGGCGACAACTACGTTGGTATCGATGTTCATCGCGCCGCCCGGATCGGGGCTGCCGGGCACGGCGGGCAAGTTCTCGTCTCCAACTCGACAGCGGTGCTCGTTCAGGATCATCTGCTGGAAGGCGTGAGCCTGCGTTCGATGGGCAGTCACCGACTCAAGGACCTCACCAAGCCCGAGGTACTCCATCAGTTGGTAATCGATGGTCTGCGTGCCGACTTTCCTCCTATTAGAACCCTGGATTTCGCCCCCAACAACCTCCCGGTGGAGTTGACCTCCTTCGTCGGACGCGGGGAGTTGCCGCGGATCTTGTCGTTGTTGGAGGAAGTGCCGGTGGTGACCCTTACCGGGCCGGGAGGCACCGGGAAGACTCGGTTGTCGCTCCAGGTCGCCGCCGACCTGACCGGCCGATTTGCTGACGGGGTGTGGTTCGTCCCGCTGGCTGCCATCAGGGAACCCGAATTGGTGAGTTCTGCGGTGACAACCGCTCTGGGCCTACGGCCGTCGGCTGATGACCCCGACCGTCGACTGACCGAATATCTGCGAACCAAAGAGTTGCTGTTGGTCCTCGACAATTTCGAGCAGGTGCTCGACGCTGCTCCAAGGGTGGCCCGATGGCTGCAGGGAGCGCCCGGGCTCAAGGTCCTGGTCACGTCGAGGGGGCCACTCAGGATTTCCGGCGAACACGAGTTCCCGGTCCCTCCGCTGGCGCTCCCGTCGGCTACCGAACTGACGACCCCGGAGACTCTCATGGGTTTCGAGGCCGTGGCGTTGTTCGTGGAACGGGCCAAATCGGCTCGGCCCGACTTCACTCTCGATTCTCGAAACGCTCCGCTGGTGGCGGACATCGTGGCCAGACTCGACGGTCTCCCGCTGGCGATCGAGTTGGCCGCGGCCCGGATCCGCCTGTTGTCGGTCGAGGGCATAAGAGATCGACTCGGCTCGCGGCTGGGTCTGCTGACCGGCGGAGCGCGCGATCTGCCGGAGCGACAGCGCACCCTCAGAAGCGCAATCGAATGGAGCTACGACCTTCTCGACGAGGAGCACCGTCAACTGTTCGGCCGGCTCGGTGTCTTCATAGGAGGTTTTGGCATCGAGCAGGCGGAGGAGGTCTGCTCACGAGGTCTCGGGCTTGACATCCTCGAGGGCATCTCGGCGCTGTCCGATCAGGGACTGCTGCGGCGGGCGGATTTGGGGGCCGACCCGAGGTTCTTGATGCTGGAGACGATCCGGGAGTACGCGGTCGAGCGCCTGGCATCGAGTGACGAGGAGATCGACATCCGCGATCGGCACGCCGAGGGCTTCGTTGCCTTCGCTGAGATGGCGGCGCCCATGTACACCCGTCGCGACATCCGAATGTGGCTTGATCGCTCGGAGACAGATCACGACAACCTCCGGGCGGCTTTCGCCTGGACTGTCCAGCAACAACAGGGTGACGTTGCGCAAAGGTTGACGGGCGCCCTGTGGCGTTTCTGGCAGATGCGCGGGTATCTGCAGGAAGGAAGGGACAAGGTCGAGAGCGCCCTGCGCGTTCCTGGTGGAACCACGGCCAGCAGGTTGGCCGCCCACGAAGCCGGGGGCGGTCTTGCCTATTGGCAGGCGGACATGGACACGACCTGGGAGCACTACAACGCTGCCCTCGATCTCGCTCGCGAGATTGGTGATCCGGCGCTTATCGCCGGTGCCATCTACAACGTCTCTTCACCCCGGGCGCTCCGCTTCGGAATCGACGACGCAATGGCGTTGCTCGACGAGGGTTTGGCGCTGGCGGAAAGCATCGATGACCGGGCTCTCATAGGACGCATCCATTGGGGGAAAGGGAGCGTCTACTACCTCACCGAGTCTCCCGAGCTCGACAACCCCGAAGGGGCTTTGCTCGAGTACGGGTTGGCAGCCAGGTTCCTGGACGGCACCGAAGAGACTTTTGACATCGGCTGGACTCATCGGATGCTGTCGATGGTTCTGCTGGGCCTGGGCCGGACCGACGAGGCGGAGGAACATCTCCGAAAAAGCCTGGGCATGTTCGTCGAGGCAGGGGACATCTCCGCCTTGCCGCTTCTCATCTCCGGCTTCGTCCAGCTGGCGCTGGCCCGAAATCAGTACGAACGGGCCTTGGTTCTGGCGGCCGCCACATCTGCCCTGCAAACCGTCAGCGAAACTCGAATGCTCGACCTGGTCGTCAACGATTTCAAAGGTCTCGAACAAGCGGTGGAACAAGTCGGACGCGAGCGTGCCGAGAAGCTCACGGCCGAGGGACAGTCGTTGAACATCAGCCAGGTGATCGAGCGCGCTGTCGGCGCCGAGTGACCTCCCAGGAGCTACGGCTTTCAAACCAGTGGCCACGGAACCGCCGGCCGGTCGGCTGGCGGGTGGGGATGAACCGGGGAGCTGAGCAGATCCTCAACCCGATCGGACAGGCTGAGCGATTCCTCTTCCGAGAGCAGGTTGGACACCCGGGTCGACAGGCCGGAAGCCAACCGCGCCCGAAGCCCGCTCAGCGCCTCCACCAGCGGCGGAGGAATGCCTTCTCCTGCGAATCCCCAGAGGACGGTGCGCAGCTTCGGCTCGGCGTGAAACGTGAGTCCGTGGTCGATGGCCCACAAGCGGTCCGTCGTCTTGTCGTGGATGACGTGGCCGATCTTGCGGTCGGCGTTGTTGCAGACGAGGTCGAGCACCGCCACCGGCCACAAGCGCCGGTCGAGCCTGGGGATGAATAGCGGCCGCGGATCGAAGTCGAAGTCCTCCTCGACGAATCGCTGGGCCGAGCCTGGCCCGAACGGCCCATCGGCAAGGACAGTTTCCGGAACGAGGTCGAGGCCCAGCCCGGTGGCGACTTCGTAGGTCAGGACCTCTCGTGCTGCCAGGGTGCGCCAGGCGAAGTCCCACAGCGGGTTCTCGCCGCGCTCGGGTTTGTACACCCACAGGCCACCGGTTCCATCTTTGGCGAGGAGGGTCGTGTTGCTGGCATACGGCATCTGGCCTTCGACCTCGACCAGAGCCAAACGGTCGTCCGTCAAGGCTCAACCGACCTCGTTGAAAGACCTGGTTTTGGCCCAAATAACTCTCATCTGGGCCCTGCTCCGCGGGGGCCGATCGTCAATC
Source organism: Acidimicrobiia bacterium (assembly GCA_031389635.1). Classification (GTDB taxonomy): domain Bacteria; phylum Actinomycetota; class Acidimicrobiia; order Spongiisociales; family ZC4RG35; genus DATEEG01. The sequence continues at coordinate 3,838 of JANMST010000202.1, forward strand.
GGTGTAAAGGGTGGGCCAAAACGGGGACCTCACCCATGATGTCCGTTGACGGAGGGGCATCGATGGTCGTCGGGATCCTCTGGCAAACCGCAGCGGGGACAGATAGGCCGGCCGGCCGCCACCACCTCGACCGCTACCAGAGCCATCGCCCGAAACTGTTCGGGGGTGACGACAAACGTGGCGGAGTCCTCGTCATCGGTGGAGGACAGGGTTATCGACAGGAACTCGCTCTGGTGCACCGCGACGCCGATCGAGCCGATCCTGAACTTGGGCTCCTCGGGGTCGGCGATCGTCAGGCGGCTCAGAACCAGCCTCTGGACGGCTTCCTCGTCCGATTCGAGGCTGGCCAGGGTCAGCAACTGGAGGCCTTGCTGGGCCAGCTCGGCAACCTGGCTTTTCTCACATGGAAAAGAGTGGCTCCGGCCGCCTGCAGTCACTTCGAGGAAGAAGCGCCGCTTCCCGGGCTGCCCGATGGCACCTGCGGCCAATCGCTCCGCCGGCCCCAAATCTTCTATCGCCATGTCTCTTCTATTGCCATGTTTGGGGATCTCCGTTGCTGTTCATGGTGACGACCCGTGGTGCCCCGCCCTCGGGAAGATCGATCACAGCCACTGAGGCGGGAGCGACCGCAATCCGATTGAACAAGTCAAGCGGCTGGCCGAGGTAATGGGACAACGCTGCCTTGATCGTGTCGGCATGACTTACCGCCACGATCGCCTGGTTACGGTGCCGATCGGCCAGGGCCTGGCAGGTCTCGACCATCCTCGTCTGTGCTTCGAGCAGAGACTCACCATCGGGAAATCTGACCCGGGACGGAGTGGTTACGACCGTCCGCCATGCCTTGAGTTTGTAGAGGGATCGCAGGCTCCGGCCGGCCCACTTTCCGTAGTCGACCTCGATGAGTCCATCGTGGACCATGACTTGCTTCCGCTGGCGTGAGGCAATGGCGCCGGCGGTCTGCATCGCCCGTTCCAGTGGAGACGCGTAGATGGCCGCCACTTTCACCGCCGCCAAACGCCCTGCTACCTCCGCCGCCATCTGCAGGCCCTGTTCGGAGAGTGGATGTCCGGGCAGTCGCCCGTACAGGGTCTTGCCGGTCTCGGCAGTGGGGGCGTGACGGACGAGCACGAGTCGGGCCATGAGCAAGAAACGGTAGTGGTCTCCCTTGACCCCCCGTTCTCGCGCATCAACCGCGGCCCATGGATCGCGGTTGAAGCGCGAAAAGGGGATGTTTAGAGCAGTCTCGCCTGGTCGGGCGGATCCAGGAGCTCGGGGCCGTTGTTCTTCACGCTGTTCACTCTGGTCGAGACCTCGCGCTGCATCCAGAGTTCGGGGTCGATCGGGCGGATCAGGCTCTTCGCCTCCTCGGGATCTGTCACGTCTCGATCGAGCCACGCTCCCCATACTTCGGGGACCAGTGCCACCGGCATCCGGTTGTGGATGCCAGCGATGATCCCGGTGGCGGCGGTCGTCAGGATGGCGCAACTGCGAATCCACTCGTCGTCAGCCGGGTTCTTCCAGGCGGACCAGACGCCGGCGAATCCAACCGGGTAGCCGTCGGCTCGGAAGATCCAGTGCGGGCTGCGTCGTTTCTCCTTGGGTTCCCACTCGTAGAACCCGTCGGCCGGGATCACGCATCGCCGACGCAGGAACGAAGCGCGGAATGCGCTGGACGTGGCCAGTGTTTCGGCTCGAGCGTTGATCATCCGACTGCCGACGGCGAGGCTCTTGGCCCACGCCGGCACGAGGCCCCAGCGGTGCAGCTCCAGGAAACGGCCGTCGTCGCGCTGGAGGACGACCTCGATCGGCTGGGTCGGCGCGACGTTGTAGCGGCGACCCAACTCTCCCAAGGCCACCGGGTCGCGCACTTCGGCGTCGAAGATACGCGCGACGTCCGATGGGTCCGTGCGCATGGTCATCCGGCCGCACATGATCCGATCGTAGCGGCCGCTACTCTTCGCGCCGTGAGGGAGCACCAGGGCAGCACTGGCGGACGCGCCCTCGCC
>JANMST010000268.1:0-1979 GCA_031389635.1 Acidimicrobiia bacterium
CCGAACCCAAGATGATGGCCGCTCCGATCGGTCCGATCCCGGGGATTGTTATCAGGCTGGTCCCGGAGGCGGCCACCGCTATCCGGATCCGTTGCTTCGACGCCTTCATCTGGGAGTCGAGGCGGGCGATGTCGTCGACTAGTTCGGAGGCGATCTCCACCCGCTGCCGTGCCACCGCGTCGGCGGTATCCACCTGCTCGAGGATCGATTTGGCTTTGTTGACGGTCATTTCTGAGGCCAACCCACCAGCGGCCAGCTCCATCAGCAAGGCATGGAGACGACACGCCGCCTGGTTCTTCATCCGGGCTACATCCCGATGCCGTTTCGCCAACAGTCCCAACACCTGGGTGTGATCGTCGGCCCCGACCACGGTCAACCCGGAGTGGCGCAAAGCGGCGATCGCCACCGATCGGGCATCGTTGGGATCGGTCTTCTGGGACTTGCCCGACCCCAACAGGCGAACCCGCGAAGCCATCATCGGCGGCACATCGATCACCCGCTCCCCAGCCGCCACCAACTGTTGGGATATCAGATAGCCCATCCCCTGGGCCGACTCCACCGCCCAACACCGATCCACATATCCCGACGCCCACGCCCGGAGCTGACCGAGCTGATCAGCGGTGGTCTTCACCCGGATCTGGTCGATCACCACCTCACTGTCATCAACCACCACCGCCGTATGCGACCCCTTGTGAGGGTCGATCCCGATCATCACACTCATCTCGCTGCCCTTTCTCTCGACACGGGGAGCCGCAGCGGGCAAACCTGATTCGGGTCGATGTGCTCTCGCCTCTTTCGAGCCACGCCACGGCCGAGGACACCTGCCGGCAGACACCTCGTTAGAAAGCCAACCCCGAACGGGTGGCAGGCACTTAGAGAGCCCACCGGCCGGCACCTCGACGCTACGGGCAACTCCCACAACGCGCCCCCAGTCTCAATCAGGCACTTATTGCGCGGTCGGGTCCCGGTTGTCCTTCTCCGATGAGAGTCTGGCGGCCCCAACGGCGGCCGCGGCCGCTGCGAGCAGGAATCCAAGCCCAATGCTTAACAGACTCAAAGCGCCGATCAGTCCGAAGAGTGCAGTGGCACCCAAAAGCACGTTGCGGCCCAGGCGACGGTCCACGACCTGAGCCGAAGCGAATGCGAGAGCCGAACCAGTGGCTATTGCCAGTACCCAGGGGAGTACCTCGAACCAAGAGGTGTTTCCCTGGGCGAAATGAGGGTCACGTAGACCGCCAACATCGCGAACCCAAGGACGGCGGCACCCGTCGCCCACGGTCTTCTCCTCAGGCTTGACGTCTCCGCCATAACAGAAGGCTAAACCTCGGCGAGCGCGCCCTAGATCAACTGCCGTCGAGCGGAGTCGGAGATTCCTGAGACCGTCCCGGATCGACACTTCTTGCCCGGATCGAGAGGGTATGTCCGAATCGTCTGCGGTCATTTGCCTGCGAGGTCGAGCCGATCGATCCGGCTCTTGTGGACTGCGTACACGAAAGGCCCCGGCCGGCTGCATGCAGCTGTGATGCTGACCAGGTTGTCAAGGAAGCGGGCCGCCATGTCGGCACCGCTGAGGTTCCGGTTCGAAAGGCAGAAGCAGCGAACCCGGTGAGTCTTCACGGCATCTCGTTCGGCCCGGTTGTACCGGATGCGGGCGTCCTTCATGAATACCGCCCATCCGTTGCGCCCAGCGAGCTCAAGCCAGCCAGCGTCTCGAATGTCCTCGTCGTCTGGGAGGCCGTAGTGCTCGGCGAGGGTGGTCAAGCGAAGTCCGGCGGCGCGGAGAAGGGCGGGGGACCTTGACACGACCGAGACTGCGATCCAAGAAGAGGTCAGGCAGCCCGTCTGGATGTGACACGGAGCACGTCCTCCAGTTGGTTCAAGGGCACCCCGAACTCGGACGAGAGTTCGTTGAGGGATTCTCCTGCCCAGAACCGTTGGAGTACGTCGTCGACGCGAGATCCACCCCGCTCGAAGATCGG
>JANMST010000283.1:0-3985 GCA_031389635.1 Acidimicrobiia bacterium
GTTGGCGGAAGAATTCACGCATCAGCTCACTCCTCTCCTGTGAGGTTGCCCGAGCGCAGATAGGTGGCTATCAGGTTCAGGTCCTCGGCCGTCAGGATCTGGCCGAACCCGGGCATCCGTCCCGACCCGATTCCGTTGACACCGTAGGGTGCCTGCGCTACCGAGCCTTCGGTAACGAACTCGACCAGGTCCTCGGCTGATAGAAACTGAACGTTGGGACGTCCGTCCCACAAAGCCGGCCCGAAACCGCCCGACCCGATCTCCTGGGTGAAGGGGACACCGGCCGACCATCCTGAGGTGTGGCAGCGGGCGCAGTAACCGTTGAACAGGCCCACGGCCCGCGATGCCTGATCGACGTCGCCGCCGAAGGCAATGGCGGCTACCCCTTCGATGTTGATCTCCCACTTGTGCTGCTCCTGGGCACGAAGGAGAGCCTGGAGTCCGGCCTCCGCCGCCGGACCGAGGCGTTCCTGATTGTCCCTCGTGACTACCTGTTGGAGGGCAACGCCTTCGTTAGCAGCTACCGCAGCGGTGGCCGCTCGAAGATCAACCTGACCAGATGACTCGGCATCGATGGGATCGAGGTCCAGAACGATCACGGAGGTGGGGCGAACCGAAGTGATTGCCAGGTCGATGGCGGTTGAAATCGCCCCTTCGGCCGCGTCTGTGAGGCCGTCGGCATCTTGATCGTCCCCGGTCTCGGCCAGCGCTGCCTCGATCGCGGTGACCTGGTTGGCGAGGATCGGGAGGTCGGCCGCCAAACCGGACAGCGTTGTCAGGAGCTCTTCAGCGACTACCCGGTCGGGGCGCCCGGTCGACTGCGAGTTGGCGACATCGAATGCGGTCGCCTCGATCCCGGGCAGGGCCCAGAGACCTGCGAATTCCTGCGTTATCTCGCTGAGCTGAGACTCGGCGATGTCAGACAGCCCGTCACCATCGGTGTCGACCCCGACCCCGGCACCAGTGAAGGCGGCCCTCATGGTCTTGGCCAGGGCGTTTGCGTCATCTGCCAGATCCGGAGCACGCCTGATGTCGGCCACCAGCTGCGACTGGGTGATGATCGCCGAGGAAACGGCTTGATCAGCTCCATCGAGACGGTTCATCTCGCCGTTGATGGCTCCCTGGATCTCGCCCAAGACCTCCTGTTGCGGAATCTGGATCGTGCCCAGGTAAGCGACGATGTCGGCCACCTGAGCCTCGTTCATAGCCCCACCTCCGGCCACACCCCAAGGTGGCATCGGCGTGTTGGGCCGACCGTAGGTCACCCAGAAGTTCACCTCGTCCGGGCTGTAGCGATAGAGGACGTCGTTCAACGACGGAGCCGACCACGAGACAGTGACCCCGGTCCGCTTTTCGATATAGCTGGCGCTCCCTCCGCTGCCTCCGGCACCGTGGCACGAGAAGCAGGCGAACTCGGTCACCAGGTGCTCACCGCGCGTGACCGACTCCTCATGAAATTGATCGACGAAGCTCTCTTGACGTTGAGTTTCGCCGAGAAAGTAAAGAGGGAGGCTGACTGCCATGAAGCCCGAGATCAGAACAGCGACCTGTTGGAACCGCTCGAGCCGGCTGGTCTCCAATTCCTCGTCGCTGCGGCCCTGAGCAAGGTTTTGCGGAACCTGTTCCTTGCCGCGGGTCCGGAGAGCAGATACCCCGAGGAATGCAAGCCAGGCAACGCCGCCGATAACGGCCAGCGTTATGACCAAGCTTGAGCTCATGCCGGTTCCTGAACCGCGATGGCGCCGATGCAGGACGGCCCTTGCGGATAGGCCACCGATCTGGTCGGCGCCCGGGGAGTCTGCAGAATGTCGCCGGTGTGGATGATGAACTGGGTGTCGATGACTTCGACAACGAAACGGTCGAGGTTCCGTGGCGCCGGGCCACCGAAATATTCTCCGATACCGTCGTACTTGGAGCCATGGCAGGGACACTCGAATCCCTGGGAGGTGGCACACCATGGCACCCGGCACCCGAGGTGCACACAGCGCTGATAGAGCGCCATGAGGCCTCCGGCTGCGACCGATTTCCCTTCGAACTGCACCGAAAGATTGCGGTCATCGACTGGCACCACGTAGGCCCGGGCTTCGGGGATGAAGGCTGGAATCACTCCGCCGTCGGGAGTCCTGGTTGCGGCGATCAATTCTGAAACCGTCCCGGCGTCGATGCTGGCGCCGAACCCGCCTTTCAAACGAGGCCACATGAAGGCGAGCAATTCGATTCCGAGCACTGCGAGGAAGGAGCCGAACGTGGCACCAAGGGCACGATTGAAGAATTGGCGCCGGCTGACCCCGGCCTCCTCGGGGGAAATCTCCACGACCAACTGCTCGTGAGCGACGGTTACAGCGCCGGGTTCGTGCTCAAGCTCCTTCGGAAGTGCGAGGTCGGAGGTTTGAGGTTCGAGGTCGGAAGCCTGGGATTCGAGATCAGACAGTGGAGTTGCGACCTCGACAGCCTTGCCCCGATCTGCCCGCAATGTTTCCCGACTGAGGGCGGCTCGCCAACTCGGCGCGCCGGTGGATCGGCGCCATGCGATGGCAAAGGCCCCCAGCGCCGCCAGCAGGGCCACCGCCGCCACTCCGACCAGAAGGAGTGTCTGGGTCGTCACTCGAAGAACACCCAGTCTTTAAGGTCGTCGAAGAAGACGCCGTCCTTCCATGGATAAGAGAAGTTAAAGCCGCGGCCGCGGAACAGCACTCCGAAGATGGTGAGGGTGGCGGCACCGGCCATGAAGATCGTGTACAGCATGATCGCGAATTTGCGATCCGAGGGCTTGGTCGAAGGATTGCGATCGACATATGGAACGGCCATAAAGCCGATCAGACCCACGATCATCGGCACAGTCACCCCGGCGATCTGCGGGTCGAAGTACGAGAGCAATTCCTGCAATCCGAGGAAGTACCAGGGTGCTTTCGAAGGGTTAGGAGTTGCGTTGAAGTTGGCAGGATCGAGAAGGGGAGCCTGGAGGATCACAGAGAGAATGATGAGGACTCCGGTAACCGCCAGCAGGGCTGCAAACTCACCGATCATCAAGTGGGGCCAGGTATTGACTTTGTCGGTGGGCTCGGACTTGACCTGTTGGATCGCCCTCGCCTTGACGACTGTCAGAAGCCGCTGGGTTCGCACCCCCTCAGGCACGCCAGCCGCTGGCGCCACAGGCCGTGGCTGCACCAAAGAAGCCCGCCTGCCATTGCCAGACCCGTTAGCCGGCGCCGCCGGCGCCGGCGGTGGTGCGTCTGGTGGTGCCTGGGCCGGCTCAGCGTCGATGACCGCCGTCGCAACGGCTGTTTGAGGTTCGAGGTTTGAGGTTTGAGGTTCGGAAGCAGTTTGAGGTTCGAGGTTTGAGGTTTGAGGTTCCGGAGCGGTTTGAGGTTCGGAAACAGCTTGAGGTTCGAGGGTTGAGGTTTCAGGTTCAGAGTTCGGTTCTTCGGATACGGCCGGGGTTGGTTCCTCCGACTTCGAACCTCCAACCTCTGACGACTCCGGCTGCGAAGCCGCCGGAGCTTCCACCACGGGTGGAGGAGCTTCACCCTTCATCTCGGCCAGCACCTGTTCCACGGGAAGGCCCAGTGCCTTGGCCTTGGCTTCGGCTGATCGACGGAGAAGGCTTTCTGGTATTTCAGCCATTGGCAACCTCGATTGACCGGGTCATAAGGGACCGGAGATCCCGCCGTCTTTGCGGACCCGCCAGAAGTGGACGGCCATGAAGACGACGATGACGAATGGGAAGAACAGGACGTGCAGCACATAGAACCTGAGAAGGGTTGCGGCCGAGACTTCGACCCCGGCCAGTAACAAGAACTTGACCTGGTCGCCCATCACCGGCACGAACCCGGCCATGTTGGTGCCGACCGTCACTGCCCAGAGTGCCAGCTGATCCCAGGGCAGGAGATATCCGGAGAAGGACAGCAAGAGGGTGAGAAGTAGCAAGATCACCCCGACGACCCAGTTGAACTCACGGGGCGGCTTGTAGGCGCCGTGATAGAAG
>JANMST010000096.1:0-10810 GCA_031389635.1 Acidimicrobiia bacterium
CAAAGTGTGACGCCAAAACTTGCCGACACCCGGAATTCCACATCCCGAAACAGTCGACCGACCTCCCGGGCAGACGGCTTACCAGTATCGTCCAGTCGCATCAGGCGCGACGCCCAGGCCGCCGACCAGTCGGGGCCTCGCTGCGACAATGAAAGACTCCACGCAGAACAAGAATTCTGGGCGGATAACGAGCATCACTGGAAGTACCCACTATCGGCACTTCTCGGCTCGGCTGCCGAGGGCAGGCGGTCGTCCTCGCCGGAGACCGGACAACCATGCACGACCGATTCCATTCCTCGCTATTACGTATTACGATATTGTGATGTGGAGATCCACCGATCTGCGTGCGAGCACGGAGTCCCTGAGGCCGCTATTCGACACGCCCTCGACCATGCACTTACCGTCATCGACCTCGAACCCGACGCAGACCCAAGGTCCTTGCGATCGGACCCAACCACGCCGGCAATCTGCTGGAGATCATCTGGCTCGAACTCCCCGAAGACGTCAATCTCGTTATCCACGCCATGCCTCTCCACCCGCCCTTCTACGACCTGCTCCCGAAAACTAGGGAGGACATGCCATGACCGAACCTAAAACCCATCGCACCCGCACCGGCCGCACTCTGACCGACGAAGAGATCGAAGCCCTCTCCACCGAGGTCGCCGAGACCGACCACGACATCGAAACCCTCAGGACCCGGCGTCGGGGTCGACCTCCGATGGGGTCGGGTCCGGCCGACGTCGTGCCGGTACGTATCGACTCCGAGTTGCGGGCCGCGATCGAAGCGCGCGCCAAGGCCGAGCACACCACCACCAGCGAGATCATCCGCGAGGCAATCCGCAGATTCCTCGAGGTCGCCTGACCGAAGAAGAATCCCGTTCGGCTCGCCACCCATCGCGCGTCCATCGCGCGTCCGCAGACGTCCACGCCAGTCCGCATGCGTCGCCGTAACGCCCTGAGCTGGTGTTTTGGTCCGTACCGGTCCGCCCCAATCCACGTCGGGAGCCTTCGGGACGCTGAGGTCGCGGGTTCGAGTCCCGCCGTCCCGACCACAAAAAGGCGAATCGGGACGTAGAGACGGAAGTCTTGGGTCCCGGATCAATCCAATCCACCGCGCAGTTAAGCGAAACTTAAGGGGCCCCTTGCCCCCGGAGAGACTCCCTCTAAATACGATTGGGACCTGATTCCACTGGGGCAAGGAGGCCTGCGAATGCGCATCGTGACTCGTCGGTTCGTGGCAATTGCGTGTGTGGTCGCTGTGACGGCCACGCTGGGCACGGCCGCCCTCGCCGTCGGCGAAGAGGCGGCTTGGGGCGAGGTCGCCAGCCCGAATGCGAGCAATCTGCAGAACGAGCTCGCGGGCATCTCGGCCGTGTCCGGCGCCGACATCTGGGCGGTCGGCCGCTACAACTCCGGGCGTCCCCCGACCGTCACAGGGCGCGACACCCTCTCCCTGCATTGGGACGGCGCCAGCTGGACGACCATTCCGACACCAAACCCGACTTGGCCGGGCGCCGACTTCTTCTCACTTGACGACGTGGTGGCGCTCAACGCCGCTGACGCGTGGGCGGTAGGGCATGCAGCCGACTTCGCCAGCCTCAAGAGCACGACGCTTATCGAGCACTGGGACGGCACCAACTGGACGATCGTGCCGAGCCCCAACCCGGCCGGGTCCAACCTCCCAAACCAGCTGTTCGGCGTCGACGCGGCCAGTTCCCAGGACGTCTGGGCGGTGGGTACGTCGGGATACCCGTCTCGTCCGCTGATCCTTCGCTTCAGCGGGAGCAGCTGGGTGAACGTCCGGAACAAGTGCCGGGTGAGCCTCAACGGCGTCGATGTCCTGTCCAGCTCGCAGATCTGGGCGGTCGGGGCTTCGACGACGTGCCGGTATGACGGTACCTCCTGGAAGGTGGTTCCCAGTCCCCAGCCTCGTGGCTCGTTCCAGGAGATCTCTTACAACCTTCAGGACGTCTCGATAGCGGCGCCGGACGCCGCGTGGGCGGTCGGACACCGAGTCATCTCCAGCGGGGAGAGCTTGACATTCTTGTCCCTGATCGAGCGATGGGACGGGACATCATGGACCGGGATCACAGACATCCCAGGACAAACGCTGAATGGGGTGTTGGCGCTGACCCCGAACGACGTGTGGGCGGTGGGAACCGACGGCATTCGCGGCATCGTCCTCCACTGGGACGGTGCCCGGTGGACCCAGGTCCCCAGCCCCACGGCGGGCGATAGCGGGCGACTCGCCGATCTCGCTGCGGTAGGAACCGACCACCTGTGGGCCGTAGGCGCTGCCCAGGACAAGACCCTGATCGTGGAGGCTCCGTCCGCCAACATGGGCACCGTCGTGGGCGATGCCAACGTCGCCTTCGCGGTGGTCTCGTGGTTCGGGCCGGAATCGGGCTCGACCCAAACGAACGCCTTCGGAGAGTACGCCGCGCCCGGCATACTGGACGGAGAATACTTCTTCACCGTGACAAACCCGGGGTGCACTCCCGCCTCGGCCAATGTGACCGTGGTTGCTGGAGTCACAACTGAAAAGAACTTCACTCTGAATTGCTGACCTCAATTCGAATGGGCGCAGGTAACCGAAGCCATTGACGTCGTATCACAACCTTGCGCTGCCACAGGCCGTGGCCAGCTGCTGGGAGGGGAATCCAACGCGGCGATCCCGCACCTGAGGGCACCAGGCTGTTCATTCCGCGTTTATCCCGCGTTCACTGCGACCGCCGGCGTCCATCGGTGCCCTCCCGACTGCACGATTTGCCGATTTGTCCGCCGAGGTCCGTAGCAATTCGATCCGGCAGTGTTCGGGACGCTGACGTCGCGGGTTCGAGTCCCGCCGTCCCGACCACAAAGGTCCTGGTCAGGGCTCTGCCACCAGGGCCCTGACCGGGCCTTCCTTGATCCATCCGCGTTTGTCCCGCGCGCTCAGTTAGAGAACACAGCTAGAGAACGACGCTGGCCGGTCTTGGCTCCCTGAACAACCAACTGTCACCTTGCGAACTCGGCGCTGATCCAACATCGAAGACACCGAACACCACTCCACTCCACAATCGTGGGCCGGATGTGCCGGTCACACCCACACAGTCCAACTCCTACCTTGGCCGCTTCATCGGAATTGATCGGCGAAGTCGTTACGCGAGACCCCACCGAGGAGTCCAACATTCGACGATGAACCGACCTGACCAGGTCCATCCGATCGTGTCGAGACAAGAGCCGGGTTAGCTATCGGGCCTCGTTGCTGGTTCGTTGCGGTAAAAGCGGTGGCGCGCCCATAGAGCGACGTAGACGAGGCCCACGAGGACCGGGACCTCGATGAGCGGACCGACTACCCCGGCGAGGGCCTGTCCCGAGGACACCCCGAATACGCTGATCGCCACCGCGATCGCTAGCTCGAAGTTGTTGCCCGCGGCGGTGAAGGCGATCGACGCGTTGCGGTCGTACGGGAAGCCCAACTTCAACCCCACTGCGAACGCCCCCGTCCACATGATCGCAAAGTACACGACCAGTGGCAGGGCGATACGGGCGACGTCGAAGGGAGCGTTTGTGATCTGATCGCCCTGGAGCGCAAACAAAATGACGATCGTGAACAGGAGACCCCACAGCGCCAGCGAAGCGATGCGCGGTAAGAACCGCTCCTCGTACCACTGCGTGCCTTTGGCACGCTCTCCGAAGGTTCTCGTCAGGAACCCGGTCAGCAGCGGGACGCCCAGGAAAATCAGGACCGACTTGGTGATCTCCCAAATGGTGAAGTCGATGCCGTCCGAGTCGAGGCCGATCCACCGAGGAAGGAGTTCCAGGTAGAAGTACCCGAGGACCGAGTAGGCGGCAATCTGGAATACGGAGTTGATGGCCACCAGTACCGCCGCGAGCTCACGGTTGCCGCAAGCAAGGTCGTTCCAGATGAGGACCATCGCGATGCACCGGGCCAGGCCCACGATGATCAGCCCGGTGCGGTACTCGGGCAGATCCGGCAACAGCAGCCAGGCGAGAGAGAACATCAGGGCCGGCCCGATGAGCCAGTTCAGCACCAGCGACACCACCAGGGAACGGCGGTCGATCACGGTGCCGATCGACCGGTACTTCACCTTGGCGAGGACCGGGTACATCATCGCCAACAACCCGATCGCAATCGGGAGAGAAACGGTGTCGATCTTGACCCTGTCAAGGGCGTCGTCGAGGCCGGTGACAACCCGGCCGAGCACCACCCCCAGCACCATCGCGGCGATGATCCACAACGGCAGGAACCGATCGAGCAATGACAACCGGGCAACGACGGCTTCGGGTCGTGGACTTTCGGTCGTGAGATGCTTCGTCATGTCGCCTTGGGGTGATCGCCGTTCGATGAATCCAAGGTACTCGACAGGATCTCGAGAGCTTGACGACGTAAACCCTCGGTTCCTGCCGCTCAGGGAGCGGAACTACGATCAGCAGCGGTGGAGAAACCGGGCGGACGTAGCTTCGATGTCGTCTACCGCCGCAAGGCCACATCAGAGTTGGGTGGCAACGACCTTGGAGCGATCAGGGACCTGCTTCGCCTGGCCTTCGACGGGGACTTCAGCGATGAGGATTGGGACCATGCCCTCGGAGGTGTGCACGTGACAGCTCACAGAGGGTCGGACCTGGTCGGGCACGGTTCCGTCGTTCCTCGCCGGTTCCTTCATCAAGATCGGGTCCTCCGCGCCGGTTACGTGGAAGCGGTCGCCGTGCATCAGGCTCACCGGAGCGTCGGCGTCGGGCGCGGTCTCATGGACATCATCGTGAGTGTCATCGACGACGACTACGAGCTCGGGGCGCTGTCCGCCACCGGGCCTGCGCTAGACTTCTACGAGCATATTGAATGGGAACGATGGGCGGGGACGACCCAGGTACTAGGCCCAAGCGGCCTGATTCCTACACCCGACGACGACGGAGGTGTCTTCGTCAGGCGGGTCGACCCCACCGTCCCGCTCACCGGTCCGCTGGTCTGTGACTGGCGGAGTGGAGACGTCTGGTGAGGGCCTAGTCTTCTTGTCGTGAGCACCGTTCGGCGGCCAACCAAGCGAAGCCGCCTCCCGGGGTACGCCCTTTGCGATTGCGAGGAAGAGGCCAGTCGACCATACGAGTCGATCGCCACTATCACGCCATTGAAGGAGTCCACCCGTGCTCGCCGTCCCGTCCCGTCATAAGTATTGGCTGTCGCTGACGGCCGCGGCCGCCTGCTGGGGGGTCGCCACCGTGATCAGCAAACGTGCAGTCGATGAGATCCCGCCGCTGACGCTGTTGCCACTTCAGCTGCTTGTAAGTGTCGGAGTTCTCGCCGTCCTGGTCCGAGGGCAGGGTCTCGAGGTGACGTGGTCGCCTCAGCTGCGCAGGCTGGGGGCATTGGGGATCCTCAATCCAGGCGCGTCCTATGCCTTGAGCCTCCTGGGCCTCGCATACATCTCCGCCAGCCTCTCGATGTTGTTGTGGGCGGTGGAACCACTCATGATCCTCGCGATCGCATGGTGGCTTTTGAGGGATCGGGTCACCGTGCCACTGGCCGGAGCGTCTGCTCTTGCCCTGGCCGGGGTGCTCCTCGTCATACTCGCTCCGGGGAGCCGGGGGCGGTTGCCCGGCATCGCCCTCACTCTGGCTGGGGTGGCGGCTTGCGCGGTGTACACGGTGATCTCGAGGAAGTGGATGGACAACGACTCCACTCTGGCGATCGTGGCGGTCCAGCAGTCCTGCGCACTTGTGTTCTCGCTGCTCCTCCTGGCAGCAACCACGCTCATCAATCGAACCGCCATCATCCCTGAGGCGTCTGTCGGTGCGTGGATCAGCGCGGCCGTCGCCGGGGTTCTCTATTACGCAGTGGCGTTCTGGTTCTACCTGACCGGGCTCCGTCGAGTTTCGGCTGCCTTCGCCGGCATCTTCATCAACCTCATCCCCGTGTTTGGGATCGCCGCCGGACACCTCCTGCTCGCCGAACGGCTTACCGATCGTCAGTGGCTCGGCGCGCTTCTCATCGTCGCGGCCGTCGGGAGCATGGCCCGTCAGCAGTCGCTCAGCTCGACTTGAGGCTAAGCGGATGCCACCTGGGGGTCCGTCGGCGACTTCCCTCTCACCGCACCCGCCGATGCACCGATCACCCCAAACGGCAGGCCCCAGATCGGTAGCCAAACGAGAATCCAGACGATGGCGTCGCGGAGGTTCACGCCAACGGGGTAACCCGTTTCACCGTCCAGGAGCAGGCGCCCTTCGAGCCGATGCCAGCCCAGTACCTCGGGGAAATAGATCACGAAAACCAGCAACGTCCCAAGCAACGCCGTCCACACAGCGGCCTGGACACCGGCACGGAACGACCCTTCACGCATGGCGGCGATCGCCGACCCGAAAAAGAGGATCACGATCGGGGCGAACATCAGGTAGGCGGCGACGCCGGCATCAAGATCTAACTGAGTCTCGAGGGCGAGCCGCGATGTGACGGCAAAACTACCGCCCAGAACCAGCGCCGCGCCGACACCGCAACGCTGTGCAACCCGGCTGCTCGTCAAACCCTTCGGTGGGCTCACGGTCAGCCAGAGCGAACCGGCCAGGACGACGGCAAGGACGACCGCAACAATCGGATCGAACGCTCCGATGGACGATGGGTGCTCCAAGAGAAAGTAAGCGGTGAGGGCGATGCACCCGGCGACGCCGACCAGGCCGACGACGATGACACCGGGGCTCGGGAGTCCTTCCCGCAGCCGCTGCGAGCGGGCCATCGCCAGCATCATCGCAATGCCGATCAGGACCACGAATGTGACCGAGAAAACCGCAATCGCCGGTAAGGCAAGCCCTACCGCCAGCCCTACGCCGACGACCGCCACAGCGACCACGAGAACGACCGCTGGCGCCCGATTGTTGAGCGATGGGAACAGCGCCGTCCGGACACAACCAAGGGCGAACTGCCATCGCCCGGCGACGCTCTGCAAGTGGGCAAGCTCGGCTTCCATCGCGGTACCCCAGTCGCGGCGGTTTGAGGGCAGCGCTTTCGCGGCGCTGGCCAGCAACGGGGACGGTACGTCCCTGGTTGTGACATCCGACGTCGGACTCCACCAGGCACGCCACATCCGACGGGCTGCGATCACCCAGGGTGTGGCGACGACAGCCAACGCAACGGCCGAAGAGAGGTACTGCGACGGAAGCTCAGGTGGATCCTCAAGAGCGAACACGACGACCGAGAACGCTGCGAACACTGCGACGACTACCGCGGTCAAGGCCTGCTCGTGGCGATTCGACGCACTCTTCATGGTGCCTCGCCGCGGGGTAGCAGCCGAACCGGGCTTGCTGTTTGGGTCGATGCCGCGGAGAGTTCGGCCGCCATTGCCAAGCCCGAGCCGGTCAAACGGTAGAGATGACGGGGTGGACGACCGACCGGAGCATCCTCCTCCCAGGCAGCCTCCAGCATCCCCCGTTCGGCCAGTCGCATCAAGATCGGATACAGCGAACCCGCCTTCAGATTGAGCCTCTGGCACAGTTCGTAGCCATGCCGCCAAGTGGGCGGATTTTCGGCCAGGGCCAACACCACAGCCATGGTCTGCTTGGAGGGACGTCTAGACCGCACGGTGTAACTCTATATAGTCAGAGTTAATTGTGCGCAGATCTGTGGGCTTTGTAGTTCCTGGTAGGGCTTGAGACGGGGCTTGAAACAGCCGCTCTTTGAATTTCGCGACCCTCGCAAGGACTAGATCATTCCAGTTGCGGGGCATAGGTCTGGAGACCTAGGGTCCGCGGACTTGCGACGCGGAGTTTTGGCCTTTCTTGTCGCCCTCTCGATGCTGGCAGCATTGCCCGCGCGAGCGGACGACCTTGCTTCAGCGATCAACAACGCCCGTGGATCGGCGTTGGCGGTCGATGGTTCGGTGGATGCCTTCGCCCAGGCTGCCGCTCAGAGAATTGCTGCAGGCCAGGGCCTGGTTCACTCGGATCTCGGTCCGCTTCTTGGACCATGCAGCGCTGCCGGGGAAGTGATCGGCTTCGGACCCGATATCGCCTCCGTGATGAAGGCCTTTGCGGGAAGCCCGGGGCACTGGTCGACTATCAATCAATCCAAGTGGAATGCGATGGGCACCGGGCTGACGGTCGACGCCAGCGGCACTGTCTGGATTGCAGTCGTCTTCTGCACACTTGCCAACGCTCCGGCTCCAGCCCCGACCCCGACCCCGGCACCAGCTCCAGCGCCGGCACCAGCAACAGAGCCCGCACCGGTCGTCGCAGCGCCGGCGCCTCCGGCCCTCGCCACCACGGTGCTGCGAATCATCGGTCCTTTCATAACCACCGACGGCACCGTCTCAATGGTGATGGGGGCGTCGTCTTTTCTCCCGGAAGAGGACTGGCGAGTATTCCGGTTCCCGTCGATCAACTAAGAAGTTCGGCGATCTGAACCGCGTTCACCGCGGCACCCTTTCTCAAGTTGTCTCCGACCGCCCACAGATTGATACCGCCCGGCTGCCCCAGGGTCTCCCGGACCCTCCCGATCAGCACTTCATCGCGTCCGGCGCTATCGAGCGGAGTCGGCACCCGGTCGAGCCACAACTCCCCTCCCTGGGCATCACCCAGCAGCGAGACCGCCTCGGACAGATCCAGGGGACGGCGGAACCAGAGTGAAGCGGCGATGCCATGGCCAACCATGACCGGCACCCTCACGCAGGTCGGTTCGACCTCTAGATCCGCGATCTCGAGAATCTTGCGGCTTTCGTTGACCAGTTTCCATTCCTCGTCGGTGTATCCCTGTTCGGTCTCCGAGCCGGCGAACGGCAAGACGTTCCACCCGATTGGACGCGCATAGAGATCGCCGCCCGGATCGGCCCAACCACCGCTAACCAGGGCACCGCGGTCTCGACCGAGCAGATCCATCTGACGAGAAAGCTCGTCGATGCCGCGCTGACCAGATCCGGAAACGGACTGGTACGAGGTCGCCACCATCCTCTCCAAACCCGCCGCGCGATGAAGTGGGCCGACCGCCACCATCAAGGCCATGGTCGTGCAGTTGGGATTGGAAACGATCCCTCGATGATCGCCGATGGCGTGATCGTTCACCCCGGCCACCACCAATGGGACATTGGGATCACGCCGGAAGGCCGAGGAGTTGTCGACAACGACTGCCCCGGCCGCGACGAAAGCCGGTGCAAAGCCTCGGGAGCGGTCGGCCCCAGCCGAGAACAACGCGATGTCGATACCGGTAGGGTCGGCATCCTCCAGATTCTCCACTTTGATCTCACCCCACCGGGTCCCGACGATCGAGCCGGCCGAGCGGGCTGACGCCAGGAGTCGCAGTTCGGCGAGTGGAAAATCACGCTGACTGAGGACCTCGATCATGGTCCGACCGACGGCTCCGGTGGCCCCGACCACGGCTAGGCGACGAACGCTCATGCCCCCACCTCGGTGTTGACCATGGGAGGGTCGAAGGCGGCGTGAAGGGCCCTGACGGCATCATCGACCTGGCTACCCCGCACGATGCACGAGATGCGGATAGTGGAAGTCGAGATCATCTCGATGTTGATGCCCGCATCCGAAAGGGCCCGGAAGACCCCGGCGGCTACACCCGGGTGGGACTTCATCCCGGCTCCGACCAGGGACACTTTGCCGACGTTCTCGTCAATCTCGACCCCGGCCGCACCCAACTCGTTGGCCACCTTGCCGGCCACCTCGGAAGCATTCGACGCTGACTCCCTGGGAACGGTGAAGCTGATGTCGGTCAGGCCGTCGTGGCCGACGTTCTGGACGATCATGTCGACGTTGACGCCGCGTTCGGCCAGGGGTTCGAAGAGAGCCGCCGCCACACCGGGCTGGTCGGGCACGCCTCGCACGGTGACCTTGGCCTCAGACCGGTCGTGTGCGATCCCTCTGATGATGGCTTGCTCCAACGTGGCCTCCTTGACCCAGGTACCGGAACCCCGGTGGAAAGACGATCGAACGTGTATCGGTATGTTGTAACGGCGGCCGACCTCGACCGACCGCGTCATCAGGACACCGGCTCCCGACGCGGACAATTCCAGCATCTCGTCGTAGGAAACCTCGTCGAGTTTTTTCGCACCGGGCACGATCCGCGGATCACAGGTGAAGACACCGTCGACATCGGTGTAGATCTCGCACACGTCGGCGGCCAGAACGGCAGCCAGAGCTACGGCGGTGGCATCGGAGCCGCCCCGCCCGATAGTTGTGATCTCCTTCGAAGCGGGATCAACCCCCTGAAAACCGGCCACGATAACGACCTTGCCGGCATCCAAGCCCTGCTGGACTCGATCGCCCTTGATCTCCTTGATCCGGGCCGACCCGTGGGTGCCATCGGTGAGAATGCCGGCCTGGGACCCGGTCAGGCTGATGGCCTCGATGCCGCGGGCGTGGATCGCCATCGCGGTCAGAGCCATCGTGATGCGCTCCCCCGAAGTGAGAAGCATGTCCATCTCACGAGCGGACGGGTCGGGAGTGACAGCCTTGGCGAGTTCGATCAGTTGATCGGTGGTGTGACCCATGGCCGAAACCACCACGACCACCTGGTTACCCTGCCGACGTGTCTCGACCACCCGGTCGGCCACGGCGTTGATCCGCTCGGGGTCGGCGACCGAGGTTCCGCCATACTTCTGGACGATGAGTGACATAAAGCTGGCTGGTCGGGTCGGTGGGCGAATTGCCGTAGACCAGGTTCACCCGATAGCTTAAAGGCCTCCTCCGTGCTCCCCTCCTCATGACAGATCGCCGTCAACGCCAGAAAGAACAGCGCGCGGCGCGACTGGAAGAAGAAAAGAAGGCAGCCAACCGCAGGGAGTTTCGCCGGCGGATCGTCGTCGCCCTCGGCATC